>NZ_JBEZIR010000051.1:0-54388 GCF_040651175.1 Kitasatospora sp. NPDC048540 | reverse complement strand
TACTTCGCCGCCTCGCTGCGCGCCCCGGCCTTCGCCTTCGAACGCCGGGGCGGCCTCGGCCGGCGGATCTGGCCCGCCGCCGGGCAGCGCGCGGCCCCCACTGACGCACGGCAACATCCCGCCCACCGGTGGACGGCCGGTCGGCGGGCCTCGCCACGTACGCGGCCGGGCCGTGGTGCGATGGGACCGGCGCTCGCGGCCGGGCGCGCCGCGCACAGAGGAGGCGGACGGTCCATGGCAGCCCAACCTCCCGGCAGCCCGCCCGGCGCCTCGGACGAGCCCCTCGACAGCCGCCACGAGAGCCCCGAGCAGCGGGCGGACCGGCGCTGGGGAGATCTGCTGCAGGAGGTGCGGATCGCGCAGACCGGTGCGCAGATCATGTTCGGTTTCATGCTGACCGTCGCCTTCACCCCCCGCTTCGCCACCCTGCAGGGCTTCGACCGCGGCCTGTACGTCGCCGTGGTGACCTGCGGCGCCGTGGCCACCGGGACGCTGATCGCGCCGGTCGGTTACCACCGGGTGCTGGCGGGACGCCATCTGAAGTCGAAGATGGTGACCGCGGTCAGCCGGCTGGTCGCCCTCGGGGCGGCGCTGCTCGCGCTGACGGTCGGCGGCGCGCTGCTCCTGCTGCTGCGGGTCGCCGGCCTGCACGCTGCGGCGTGGCTGGTCGCGGGCCTGGTGATGCTCTGGTTCGGGATCTGCTGGCTGGTGCTGCCGGCCGTGCTGCTCCGGCGGGCCCAGGAGCGGACCGGGCCGGGCGTGCGCTGACGCCCGGCAGCGGCGCCCGGTTCAGTGGCCGGTCCGGTGGACCAGGCCGTGGCGGCGGCGTCCGCCTCCCGGTAGTGCGCTGGATCCGTACTCACCGGGCTCGCCCGGCCGGGTGTCCGGGTCCGGTCCGGCCGGTCCGGCCGCCTCGACGGGGTCGACGGGCTCGACGGGGTCGGTGCCGGTCCCCGGGTAGGCCCCGGTGTAGGCCGCCGGCGCGGTCCGACCGGCGGCGGCCCGGGCGGTGCGGAGTTCGGCGGAGCGGCGGCGGGAGCGGCGGACCCCGGCGGCGATCAGCAGACCGCCGAGGCCGACCAGGAGGGTCAGTGCGATGCCGGCGAGGAAGGCGGTGAGGCTGTCCACGGTGGCCACCTCGGTGCCGAGGACGGTCGCCGTGTAGTCCGGGCCGCCGCCGAGGTTGTCCGCGATCAGCAGGCCGGTGAAGGCGCCCGCCGCGGCGAGCAGCAGTACTCCGAGCAGAATCATCCGGGTGTCCCCTTCCGGGAGTCTTCCGGGGTCGGTCCCCCGGGCGTCTGCCCGGGAGACGGCGGTCCACGCGTCACGGTCTCGGGTCTTCCGCCCGGGTCCCGGTGCCGGTGGTGGGCCGGCGGCCGTCGTCGTCCAAGGTCTGCCTGATCCAGCCGTCGAGGTCCGCCCGGTACTGCTCGCGCCCGCTCGGGACCCCGGCGAAGCTGCGCTGCAGGAACTCCTCCAGTGCCGCGCTCGGGGTGCGCAGCACGGCCGTCGAACCGTCCACCCCGCGCAGCAGCAGCAGGACGTGGCGGTGGCCGATCTCCGGTTCGATCAGGACGTCGCCCTGGCCGGCCGGCACGTCCAGGCCCTCGGCGAGCAGGTCACGGGCGAACACCCAGTGCTCGGGGGCGCCGGCGGGGACGTGGAAGTCGACGTGCACGGCGAACGGGTCGCGGGGGTCGTGGGTCCAGGTCGACCTGACCGGCAGCTCGATGGCCGGGGCGAGCAGGAGGAGGGCGGGGACGGTGGTCGTCACTCGGGTCGGGGGCGTCATACGGGCCTCGACTCCTTCCATCGGCCGTCAGGCCGTCGCGGGCGCGGGCGTCACGCGGCCCGTGTGCCCGGCGGCGGCGAGCCGAAACAGGCGGGCGGTCCCGCTCCCGGCTCACCGGGTGCGCCGCCGTCGCCGGCCGATCAGCCCCGCGAGGGCGGTCAGCGCCGCCGCCCAGGCCAGCCCGAGGACGACCAGGACGGCCGCCGTAGGCTCCCGGACGGCCGCCGCCAGGCACAGTGCGGCGCCCATCAGCAGCATGACCACCGTCGTCGCCCGCACGGCGAGCAGCGCGGTCCGCGCGCGGACCGTCCAGGCCGGGGTCATGGTGCTGAGCCGCCGGTCGAGCCGGGTGTCGCTGCGCAGGTGCTCCTCGATCGACTGCAGGATCTGCCGTTCCTGCCCGGACATCGACGATCCGTCCATCGTCGCCACCTCCGTACCCGTCGGCGACGGCCCCTCTGTTGGCCCGCTACCCGGGCGGAGGCGGTTCCAACCTGTTCCGGCCGGTTTCGGTCGGTTCGCGGCGATTGAGTGCCAACTGTCCTGGTATCGGCCGGTTACTGCCGGTGCCGACCGGTTTCCAGGTCGGCCGTACGGACATACGCTCGACCCGGGGGCCGGGCGACCCGGCCGGGGCGGACGAGGAGGACTGGGATGAGCGACAGCCTGGCGCTGGACGTCGACCGGATCAGCCGGGAGGCCCTGCGGACCATCGCCGCCGGTCCGGTGGCCGACCGCGCGGGCCTCGACACCGAGCGCGTGATCAGTGTGCTGAACGATGTCGTGGCGGCTGAGGTGGTTGCGTGGCTGCGGTACACCCGGCACTCGGTGACCGCCCGCCGCGGCGACCGTTCGGCGGCGAGCGACCGGTTCGACGCGCTAGCGGAGCGGGCGATGCGGCACGCGACGGCGGTCGCGGACCGGATCACCCAGCTCGGCGGGCGCCCCAACTTCGACCCCGCCACCCTCGCCCAGCGCGCCCACACGGACTACTCGGTGACCGACGCCTCGGCGCTGCGCACGCTGTGGGAGCAGAACCTCCAGGCGACCCGGATCGTGGTGGCCGCGTACCGCTCGATCATCGGCTGGCTGGGCGACCAGGACCGGCAGACCCGGGAGTTGATGGAGTCGCTGCTGGCGGACGAGCGGCGCAGCGAGCAGGAGCTGGCCGCGCAGCTGGCGCCCTGAGCCTGCGCGACCGGGCGCCGCCGGCCGGGCCGGCGGCGCGGGAGTGGCCGCGGCGGGGTTGGCGGGGATCAGGTCCCGAGGGGCTGGGTGAAGCGCAGCATGTTGCCGGCCGGGTCGCGGAAGGCGCAGTCCCGCACGCCGTAGGGCTGGTCCATCGGCTCCTGGAGGACCTCGCCGCCCGCGGCGCTGATCCGCTCGAAGGTGGCGTCGCAGTCGTCGGTGCCGAAGATGACGCCGCGCAGCAGGCCCTTGGCCATCAGCTCGGCCATGGCCAGCCGGTCGGCCGGGGAGGCGTTGGGGTCGGCGGCGGGCGGTTCGAGGACCACGTTCACGTCGGGCTGCGAGGGTGCGCCGACGGTCACCCAGCGCATCCCCTCGAACCCGACGTCGTTGCGCACCTCCAGGCCGAGCACGTCGCGGTAGAAGGCGATCGCCTTGTCGTGGTCGTCGACGGCGATGAAGCATTGGGAGAGGCTGATGTTCATGGCGTACACGCTACGACCGGCCGCCCGGGGATGCTTCTCCGTTCCTGACCGGTCTGGTGTGGATCTTGGCGATGCAGGCGGGGATGGCGGCGCCGTCCTCGTGGTCGCGGGCCCGGTAGGCGCTCGGGCTCTCGCCGACGAGTTCGGTGAAACGCGAGCTGAACGAGCCCAGCGAGGTACAGCCGACCGCGAAGCAGACCTCGGTCACGGTGAGGTCGCCGCGGCGCAGCAGCGCCTTGGCCCGCTCGATCCGACGGGTCATCAGGTAGCTGTAGGGCGTCTCGCCGTAGGCGGCGCGGAAGCTGCGGGAGAAGTGGCCGGCGGACATCAGCGCCTCGCGGGCCAGCGCCGGTACGTCGAGCGGCTCGGCGTAGTCGCGGTCCATCCGGTCGCGGGCCCGTCGCAGCCGGACCAGGTCGTCGAGGCTCTGCCGTCTCACCCGGCCAGTCTCCCACAGCGGCCGTGCCCGGGGCGGTGGTTCGCGGCGCGGCCGGACCGGCCGGGGAGTGGGTGCGGGGAACCGGTCAGGAATGGAGAAGCCCCCGCGTCCGGCGGCTGCCTAGCCTGAGGGCCATGGACATCAGCATTCACTGGACCTTCCTCCCCCACCACGACCCGGAGGCCTCGCTGGCCTTCTACCGCGACCTCCTCGGCCTCGAGGTCCGCAACGACGTCGGCGCGGGCGCGATGCGCTGGATCACGCTCGGCCCGGCCGGCCGGCCCGGCACCGCGGTCGTCCTGGAGCCGCCGGCCGCCGATCCCGGGATCACCGAGGACGAGCGCCGCACCATCGCCGAGATGATGGCCAAGGGCAGCTACGCCCGGATCACCCTGGCCACCGCCGACCTCGACGGCACCTTCGCCCGGCTGAAGGGCGGCGGCGCCGAGGTCGTCCAGGAGCCGACCGAGCAGCCCTACGGGTTCCGTGACTGCGCGTTCCGGGATCCGGCCGGGAACCTGGTCCGCATCAACGAGGTCCGCTGACCCCGGACTGGTTAGATCGGAGCCAGGCGACGCCGGCGGGGGCCGCGGAGGCGGCCCCCGCCCGACGGGATGGAGAGACGATGAGCAAGGCCACGGGGACGGACACGCGGTCGCCCGCGCCGCACAGTGCCGACAGCCACGATCTGATCCGCGTGCACGGCGCGCGCGTGAACAACCTGAAGGACGTCAGCATCGAGATCCCGAAGCGCCGGCTGACGGTGTTCACCGGCGTCTCCGGTTCGGGCAAGTCCTCGCTGGTGTTCGGCACGATCGCGGCGGAGTCGCAGCGGCTGATCAACGAGACCTACAGCGCGTTCGTCCAGGGCTTCATGCCGACCATGGCCCGGCCCGAGGTGGACGTCCTGGACGGGCTGACCACCGCGATCAGCGTCGACCAGCAGCGGCTGGGCGCCGATCCGCGCTCCACGGTCGGCACCGCCACCGACGCCAACGCGATGCTGCGGATCCTGTTCAGCCGGCTCGGCAGCCCGCAGATCGGCCCGCCCTCGGCGTACGCCTTCAACGTCCCCTCGGTCCGGGCGAGCGGTGCGATCACCGTCGAGCGCGGCGCCCGGAAGGCCGTGAAGGCGACCTTCAACCGCACCGGCGGCATGTGCCCGCGCTGCGAGGGCCGGGGCACGGTCACCGACATCGACCTGACCCAGCTGTACGACGACTCCAAGTCGCTCGCCGAGGGCGCGTTCACCATCCCCGGCTGGAAGTCGGACAGCTTCTGGACCGTGCGGGTCTACGCCGAGTCGGGCCTGCTCGACCCGGACAAGCCGATCCGCAAGTACACCAAGAAGGAGATGCACGACTTCCTGTACCGGGAGCCGACCAAGGTGAAGGTGGAGGGCGTCAACCTCACCTACGAGGGGCTGATCCCGAAGATCCAGAAGTCCTTCCTGTCCAAGGACAAGGAGGCGCTGCAGCCGCACATCCGGGCGTTCGTGGAGCGGGCGGTCACCTTCACCACCTGCCCCGAGTGCGACGGCACCCGGCTCAGCGAGGGCGCCCGGTCGTCCAGGATCGGGCGGATCAGCATCGCAGACGCCTGTTCGATGGAGATCCGGGACCTCGCGGAGTGGGTCCGCGGCCTGGACGAGCCGTCGGTGGCGCCGCTGCTGACCGCGCTCGGGCAGAGCCTGGACTCGTTCGTGGAGATCGGCCTGGGGTACCTCTCGCTCGACCGGCCGGCCGGGACGCTGTCGGGCGGCGAGGCGCAGCGCGTCAAGATGATCCGCCACCTCGGCTCCTCGCTCACGGACGTGACCTACGTCTTCGACGAGCCGACCATCGGCCTGCACCCGCACGACATCCAGCGGATGAACGGCCTGCTGCTGCGCCTGCGGGACAAGGGCAACACCGTGCTCGTGGTGGAGCACAAGCCGGAGCTGATCGCGATCGCCGACCACGTGGTCGACCTCGGCCCCGGTGCCGGTTCGGCGGGCGGCACGGTCTGCTTCGAGGGCTCCCTCGAGGGACTGCGGGCCTCGGACACCGTCACCGGACGCCACCTCGACGACCGGGCGTCGCTGAAGGAGTCGGTGCGGACGCCGACCGGCGCGCTGGAGGTCCGCGGCGCGAGCGCGAACAACCTGCGCGACGTCGACGTGGACATCCCGCTCGGGGTGCTCACCGTGATCACCGGTGTGGCGGGCTCCGGAAAGAGTTCGCTGGTGCAGGGGTCGCTGGTCAAGGGCCCGGGGGCGGAGGAGGCCGGTGTGGTCTCGGTCGACCAGGGCGCGATCGGCGGCTCGCGGCGGAGCAACCCGGCGACGTACACGGGTCTGCTGGACCCGATCCGCAAGGCGTTCGCGAAGGCCAACGGCGTGAAGCCGGCGCTGTTCAGCGCCAACTCCGAGGGGGCCTGCCCCACCTGCAACGGCATCGGCGTGGTGTACACCGACCTCGCGATGATGGCGGGCGTCGCGACCGTATGCGAGGAGTGCGAGGGCCGGCGGTTCCAGGCGTCGGTGCTGGAGTACCGGCTCGGCGGGCGGGACATCAGCGAGGTGCTGGCGATGTCGGTGACCGAGGCGGAGGAGTTCTTCGGCGCGGGCGAGGCCCACACCCCGGCGGCGCACCGCATCCTGGTCCGGCTCGCCGATGTCGGGCTCGGCTACCTCGGCCTCGGGCAGCCGCTCACCACGCTGTCCGGCGGCGAGCGGCAGCGGCTCAAGCTGGCCACGCACATGGGCGACAAGGGCGGTGTCTACGTGCTGGACGAGCCGACCACGGGTCTGCACCTGGCCGATGTGGAGCAGCTGCTGGGCCTGCTCGACCGGCTGGTGGACGCCGGGAAGTCGGTCATCGTGATCGAGCACCACCAGGCGGTCATGGCGCACGCCGACTGGATCATCGACCTCGGTCCGGGCGCCGGCCACGACGGCGGCCGGATCGTCTTCGAGGGCACGCCCGCCGACCTGGTCGCCGCCCGCTCCACCCTCACCGGCGAGCACCTCGCGGCGTACGTAGGCGCCTGACAGCGGGCGCCCGGCCGCGGGGGCTCTGCTCTGCCGCGGGGGCACCGAGGTGGCCCGCCGGCCCGGAGGTTCACGCCCCGGGCCGGCGGGCCACCTCCAGCCAGACCGTCTTGCCGTGCTCGTGCAGCGCGTACCCCCAGTCGGCGGCGAGCCGGTCGACCACCCGGAGTCCGTGGCCGCTGGGGATGCCGGGGTGCTGGCCGGCGGCCAGGCGCGGCAGCTCGCGGCTGCCGTCGGAGACCTCCACCCGGATCGCCGGCCCGGCCGACACCAGGGCGAGTTCGTTCGGCCCGCCGGCGTGCAGGCAGGCGTTGGTGACCAGTTCGGTGACCAGCAGCAGGACGTCCCCGGCCAGCTCCTGCCCCTCCCGGTCGGCGGCCGGCAGCCAGCCCCAGTCCTCCAGCGCGGTGAGCGCGAACGCCCGGGAGCGGCCGACCGATCCGCGCGGCTCGCCCAGCAGCAGCCGACGTACCTGGCCGACCGGGGGGCACGCGGCGGCGGGGCGGGCGGTGTCCATCAGCGGCCGCCAGGACCCGCGAGGGCCTCGTCCAGCGTGCCGTACACCTCGAAGACCTCCTGGGTGCCGGTGACCTCCAGCATCCGGGCGACCATCGGCACGGGCCGGGCCAGCACCAGGTCGCCGCCGCCCTCGCGCGCCGCCGAGCGGGCGTTCAGCAGCAGGTTGAGTCCGGTGGAGTCGCAGAACAGGAGTCCCTCGCAGTCGACCACGGTCCGCCCGCCGGGCCCGGCCGTCCGAGCCGCGTGCAGCGCCCGTTCCAGGGGCTCCGCGGTCTCATGGTCCAGCTCGCCGTCCGGGCGGACCAGCACGCCCGACTCCCAGGGGTGTGCGGACACGGTCAGCCGTCCGGTCGTCCTGCCGGTGTCGGAGTCCATCGGCTCCGCTCCCTCGCCTCGCCGGGATTTCGCCCCTCCACCATAGATCCGCCGCCGCCGCGATTCGCCCGGTCGCTGCGGCCCGGGGGGTTTCAGGGTGCGGCCGACCGGTCAGGAGTCGGGCATACGGTCTGTTGATCGGAGTCTGGGATGCACATCGCCATCGTCTCCGGAGGACGCCGCCCCACCGACGACGCGGTACCCGAGCGGCTGCTCGCCATGGCCGGGGCACTGGCGGCGATCGGCCACCGGGTGACCCTGACCGGCCGGTGGGAGGCGGCGCTGCCGGCCGGGTACGAGTTGCCCCCCGAGGTCGTTATCCGGCCGCTCGACTCACCCCCGACGGACGGCGCCGGCACCGAGGCACTGCTCGCAATGGTCCCCGCCATGGCCGACCAGCTGGAGCATGGCTGGCGCGCCGACCCCCCGGAGGTCGCGCACGCGATCGGGCTGGACGCCGGGCTGGCCGTGCTGGTCGCCGCGCGCAGCGTCAAGAACCTCTTCACCGTCCACGAGCGGATCGCCGTCCTCCCCGACGAGGGCTCGCTGCCCGCCTCCATGGCCGGGAGCGCGCACCGGCTGCAGAGCGCCGTGGCGCGCAGCGCGGACGCGGTCGTCGCCCGGTCACCGGAGGAGGCCCGGGTGCTGCGGCGGCTGGGCGCGCGGCACGGCCGCGTGATGCTGCTGCCGCAGGGCGTGGACACCGAACGCTTCGCCCCCGCGGGCCGTCACCCGCCGCACGAGGTGGCCCAGCTGCTGTGCCTGGACGGCGGCCGGTCGGCCGCCAGCGTCGGCGCGGCCATCCGGGCGGCGGCCGAGGTGCCCGAGGCCCAGCTGGTGGTGGTCGGCGGCCGGGCGGGCGACACCGGCCCGGGCGCAGGTGCGGGCGCGGGCACGGGCGCGGGTTCAGGCTCGGGCGCGGACGGCGAGGTCCGGCAGGTGCCCGAGGTCCCGCACGAGGCCGTACCGGCGCTGCTGCGCTCCAGCGACATCCTGGTCACCGCGCCGCAGACCGACCCGTCCGGGACGGTCGCCCTGGAGGCGATGGCCTGCGCCGTGCCGGTGGTGGCCGGCGCCGTGGGGGCGCTGCGCAGTCTGGTGGTGGACGACGTGACCGGGCTGCTGGTCCCGCCGGACCGCCCCGACCTGCTGGCCAAGTCGGTCCGGCGGCTGCTGGACGACCCGGCGCTGCGCCAGGCGCTCGGCGTCGCGGGCCTCGACCGGGCCCGGGCGGAGCACTCCTGGCCGGTGGTGGCGGGCCGGCTGGACCGGGTGTACCAGGGGCTGCACCACTGACGGGGGCGCGGTCGCCATGGTCGCCGGCGGCGTGCTGCGCCCCTCGGCGGGTCAGGGTGTCGCCTCGCCGCCGGTCGTCCCGTCCGCGTCGGCGTCCTCCAGCCGTTCGCGCAGCCGGCCGAGGATCCCGGCGAGCAGCCGGGAGACCTGCATCTGCGAGACGCCGATCTCGGCGGCGATCTCGGACTGGGTGTGATCGCCCCAGAACCGGGCCAGCAGCACGGCGCGCTCGCGCGGCGCCAGCTCGTGCAGCAGCGGCCGGACGGCCACCCGGAACTCCACCAGGTCCAGGTCCGGGTCGCAGTGGCCGAGACGCTCGCCCAGGGCGCCGCCGCCGTCGTCGGCGTCGTCGGTGCCCGGGGCGTCCAGCGAGTGGGTGCGGCAGAGGCGGGCGGCCGTCAGGCCGGCGGCGACCTGTTCGGGGGCGAGGTCGAGTTCGGTGGCCAGTTCGGCCTGGGTGGGCGGCCGGCCGAGCCGCTGTTCCAGGCGGTCGGAGCCGCGGGCGGTCACCAGGTACATCTCCTGCATGCTGCGCGGCACCCGGACCGGCCAGGAGGTGTCCCGGAAGAACCGCTTCACCTCGCCGGTGATGGTGGGGACGGCGTACGTCAGGAACTCCACGCCGCGGTCGGGGTCGAAGCCGTCCACGGCCTTGATCAGGCCGACGGTGCCGACCTGGAGGATGTCGTCCAGCTCCTCGCTGCGGTGGCGGAAGCGGGCGGCCACGAAGCGGACCAGCGGCATGTTCAGCTCGATGATCGTGCCGCGGACGTAGCTGTAGTCCCGGCTCTCCCGCTCCAGACCCGCCAGGCGCCGGAACAGCGCGTCACTGAGCGCGCGCGCCTCGGTCTTGCCCATCGAACGCAGCTGCTCGGGGGTGGGGCGCGCCGCGGCGACGGCTTCGGCGGTCAGGTCCGGGTCCGGGGACTGGGCCTGGGCCTGGGCCGGGGCCGGTTCGGGCGCGCTCTCACGCGGCGGGGTCCCGGCGGGCGCGCCCGTACGGTCTGCAGTCAGGGTGATGCTGGCGGTGAGCACGACGTTCAGCTCCCTGCGGGGTCTCGGGGCTCCGGCTCTCCGGCGTGCTCCGGCGCGGGCCGGGGACGCCCGGGGAGGGGAGCTCGTGGTACCGCCCGGCCCGGGCTGAGCCGCGCGGGCCGACGGCGGGAGGCGGGCAGAAGAGACTGCACCTCCATCTGACCGGTCTACCCGGCCGTACGCCGATCACGCCCGATCCACCCTACTTGTCCACAAAAGATCCGAGCCGATCTGGAACGGGCGCATGCCGGAACGCCACCCGGGTAGGCGCGCAGGCGCAAGCCCGAGCGGACCTCGGAACGCGTCGGACGGAGAGGAGCAGCCGCCATGCCCCGTGGAGCGAGCCCCAAGCGCGAACGCCAGTACGAACACATCAAGGAAGGCCTGCTGCAGCGCGGCCGCGACGAGGACACCGCCGAGGAGATCGCCGCCCGGACGGTCAACAAGGAGCGCGCCCGCCACGGCGAGTCCAGGACCGCCGGCCGCAGCTCACTGCAGGACATCTCCTCCGGCCGGCGCGGCGGCCTCCGGTCGCACCAGGGCCCCGGCGGGCGAACGTACCAGCAGCTCTACAACGAGGCGCGGAATCGCAATCTCAAGGGCCGCTCGAAGATGGACAAGAAGCAGCTCTCCGACGCACTCGGGCACCGGGACGCCTGACGCCCGGGTGCGGACGGCGACGAGAACCGAGGAGGAACCGGACCATGCCCTCCATCCCCGTACCGCCCGGGCCCGACGTCGGCCCGCTGCCGCCCGACCCGGTCCCGGTCCCACCCGAACCCGTCCGGCCCCCGGGCCCGGCCCGCCCGGGCGACCCGCGCCCCGACCCGCCGGTCCCGCCCTATCCCCCGCCACCCGGCCCCGACCCGGAACCCCCGGTCCCCCGCCCGGCGGGGTGAGCCGGCCGGCAGCGTAGCGGGGTGATCCTTCGGTCCCGAGCCGGTCACTTCGGCAGATCGGCGGCGAGGAAGGGGGCAAGGAGCGCGAACAGTGCGTCGGGGCGGTCGAGGGGGATGATGTGGCCGCAGTCCTGGAGCTGGTGTCCGACCAGGTCATCGGCGATGGGACGGAGTTGGCGTTCGAGCCCGGCGCCGATGGGGTAGGAGCCGACGGCCATGGTGGGCATCGTCAGCCGAGCCGTCGCGACGGCGTCCTGGATCTGCTGCGCGCTGGTGGGCAGGGCCCGGTAGTAGGAGAACGCGCAGCGAAGGGCCTCGCTCCCGGTGTATGCGTGGACGAAGGCCGCACGGATGTCGTCGGGTACTCCTCGCCCGAGCGTCCCCGCATCGAGGAACCAGTCGATGTACGGGGCCTCGTTGCCGGCCAGGACGGTCTCGGCGAGGCCGGGGACGGCGTGGAAGCCGAACCACCACGGCGCGCCGCCCGCGAAATGTTCGACTCCGGGCAGGCGGCCGAGCAGTGCCTCCATCACGACCAGGCGCCGGACGAGGCCGGGCCGGCGCAGCGCGAGCAGGACGGCGGGGGCGGTGCCCGCGTCGATGCCGACCACCGCGGCCGAGGGCTCGCCGAGTGCGTCGAGCAGCCCTTCGGCGTCGGCGGCCAGGGTGCCTGCGTCGTAACCCTCGACGGCACGTTCACTGGCGCCGAAGCCTCGCAGGTCCGGGGCGATGACCCGGTACCGCTTGGCCAGTCGGCCCATGATGCTGCTCCAGAGCTGCCAGGTGTGCGGGAAGCCGTGCAGCAGGAGAACTGCGGGTCCGTCCCCGGCGACGGCGACGTTGAGTTGGACGCCGTTCGTCTCGATGCGGCGCAGTTGGTGTCCGGTGGCGGCGGGCATGACGGCTCCTCCAAGTGGTTACCATTGGTTACCTCAGAACGATAGGTAACTGCCCGGCCGGTTCCTAGACGGCACTTTCAGGGAAGGTGGTGAGCCACAGGTGACCACCCGAGGAGCCCGGGCCGCCGGTCGCGGGGTACGCGGCGATCTGTTCGATCCCCACTGCCCGACGCGGCAGTTGCTGGACCGCATCGGCACGAAGTGGACGTCCATGGCCGTCAAGACGCTCGCCGATGCCGCACCGGACGAGGTGCGCTTCGCGGAGCTGAGACGCCGGATGCCCGGCGTCTCGCAGAAGATGCTGTCCGTGACGCTGCGGAGCCTGACCCGCGACGGGCTGGTGTCGCGTCGGGTCGAACCGACCGTGCCGCCGCGGGTCTTCTACCGACTCACCGCACTCGGGCTGTCCCTGGAAGCCGTGCTGGCGGGGCTGCGGACCTGGGCGGAGGATCACATGGCCGAGATCGACCGCGCCAACGAAGCCACCGACCAGGAGGCCGACGATGAGGGATAGACAGGCCGGTTCCGCGCTCGGTACCGGTTGACCGCGTTCAGCGGCCGCGCAGCGTGCCCACCGTGCTGCCGGTGCGTTCGCGCAGCAGGATCCGCAGGGTGTTGGCGTGCTCGTAGCCGACCCGGCCGGCGATGGCCTCCAGCGAGAGGTCGGTGGTGCGCAGCAGGTGGGAGGCGTGTTCCACCCGGAGGTCCTGGACGAACCGCACCGGGGAGGTGCCGAGGGTGCGGCGGACGGCCCGTTGGAGGGTGCGTTCGCTGACGCCTAGCGAACGCGCGGCGTCGCCGAGTGCGAGCGGCCGGTCGAGGTGTTGGCGCGCCCAGTGTTCGAAGGCGGCGACGAGTGGATCGTGCTGGGCGAGCGCGCTCGTGATGGTGTAGGCCGACTGCGAGGGGCGCTCGTCGATCACCAGGTAGCGGGCGACCAGGTCGGCCAGCGCGGGGCTGTTCATCCGGACGATCGCCAGTGCGAGGTCCACGTGCCCGAAGGCCGCACCGGCCGTCGTCACGCCGTCCGAGGTGGTGACCATCCGGGTCTGGTCCACCGTGACGTCCGGGTAGCGCCCGCGGAAGACCGGCGCCAGCCACCAGCTCGTGGTGGCCCGCCGCCCGTCCAGCACCCCGGACTCCGCCAGCAGGAAGGTGCCCGTACAGGCCGAGGCGACCGGCGTGCCGCGTTCCCGGGTCTCGGCCACCAGCCGCCGTACGGACACCGAGGCGGGCCCCGACACGTGCTCGATGAGGGCCTCGGGCCGCCGTTCGGCGAGCGCCGGGACGAGCAGCAGGTCGGCGCGGACGGCCTCGGCGACCGGCGCGGTCGTCACCGTGTGCCCCATCCCGGTGCGGACCCGGCGGCGGAAACCGACGGTCGTGACCTGCCAGGCCGGTGGCGGCTGCGGCAGCTCGCCCCGCATGGCGTTGGCCGCCTCCAGCACGTCGAGGACCGCCGAGAGGCCGGAGTCGAACACGCCGTCGTAGGCCAGCACCGCGAGCTCCATGTCGGGAACGGTAGCAGAGTCGTCGTTTACGACACTGGGCCGAGCCCGGCGGCGCCCGTAGGTTCGATCACGCCCCGCAGGAAAGGGGCACCCGACGAGATGGGAGCGACCACCATGAACATCGGCCTGCTGGCACGGATCGAAGCCAAGCCCGAGTACGCCGACCAGGTCGAGACGATGCTGCGCGAGGCGGTACGGCTCGCCAACGAGGAGGCGCACACCACGGCCTGGTTCGCCTTCCGGGAGAACGCCACTACCTTCGGCGTCTTCGACACCTTCGAGAACGAGGAGGGGCGCGCCGGGCACCTCGGGGGCAAGATCGCCGCGGCCCTGATGGAGGCGGCGCAGACCATGCTGAGCTCCACCCCGGACATCCGCCCCGTCGACCTCCTGGGGGTCAAGCTCCCCTGACCGGACCGGACCTGACCTGACCGGCCGGTGGGATGCCCGCGTGTCCCACCGGCCGCGCAGCCCGCGGCGGGCCACATCCCGGTGCGGGGCCGGAGCGGGATCGCGGGGATAATCCGATCATGGATGCCGGAGTGGTGGGGATCGGGGCGCAGCCGGAGGTGGCAGGGCCGGGGCGGCCCCCGCGGGTCACGGGCTGGGCGTTGCGTGCCGTCACGGCCGCGGACGTCGAGGTGATCGCCGACCTGCGGGCCGAGGTCATGCGCGCGGACCTGGAACGCCTCGAGCGCTACGACGGGCACCGGGTGCGACAGCGGTTCCGGGACTCCTGCTCCCCCCGGTACACCTCGGTCGTCACGGTCGGCGGGGAGCTCGCGGGCTGCGTCACCCTCCGGCCGCCGAGGACGGCAGGCAGCGGCTGGAGCACTTCTACCTGGCCCCGCAGCACCAGGGCCGGGGACTCGGTTCCGCCGTCCTGCGCGAGCTGCTGGAGCGGACCGACCGGCAGGGCGCGACCGTGGTCCTGCACGTCCTCCAGGGCAGCGCCGCCCGCCGGCTCTACGAACGCCACGGCTTCGCCCTGGAGACCCAGGACCCGGTCGACGTCCTCCTTCTCCGCCCGCCGGGGCAGGGCGGCGGCGCGTAGCGCCGCTGCGCGGCGGGGGACCGCGGTCCGGGCGCGGCCGTCAACTTGCGGGGCGGTGTGAGAACGCGGGCGTGGGGCAGGCGAGGTCGCGTGAGGCCGCCGGGCCCGGTCCCGCGGCGGCGGCAGCCGGGAGGGCGGCCTCGCGTCAACCGACGGAAGGGAACGCAGCGATGGGTACGCGGATCTGGAATTACCAGGAGACTGCCGGCCACCTCGAGGGGCTCGACCTGGTGGGCTACAAGGTCGAGGCGTCCGACGGGCACATCGGGCGGATCGACCGGCACTCGGCCGAGGTCGACTCCTCGTACGTGGTCGTCGACACCGGCGTGTGGATCTTCGGCCGGCAGGTGCTGCTCCCGGCGGGCACCATCGCCCGGATCGACACCGAGGAGCAGAAGGTCTGGGTCGACGCCACCAAGGACCAGATCAAGGACTCACCGGAGTTCCGTCCGGACAAGCACACCGACGACCCCGACTACTACAACCTGATCGGCGGCTACTACCTCGGCGGGTTCCCGCCGATCCGGTGAGCCCACGGGACGCGATGTCGGGGACGCACCCGTTTGGGGCCCCGGGCGCCGGGCAGGCGAGCCGCATGACTCCGCAGCCCGCCGCGGGCCCGCCCGAGCACGTCCCGCCCGGGCACGTCCCCGACATCGCGTCCCGGCGGGCCGTCGCCGGGGACTCCGAGAGCACCCGGACCGTCCTGGTGGCCACCGCCGCCAACCTGGTGATCGCCGTCGCGAAGCTCTTCACCGGGATGCTCGGCGGCTCCGCGGCGATGCTCTCCGAGGCGGCCCACTCGTTCGCCGACACCGTCACCGAGCTGCTGCTCCTGACGGCGCTGCGCCGCTCGGACCGGCCCGCGGACGAGGAGCATCCGTTCGGCTACGGCCACGAGGCGTACTTCTGGGCCTTCCTCGCCGCGCTGGCCACCTTCCTGGCGGGTTCGCTGGTCTCCGTCGTGCGCGGCGTGCAGGAGATCACCGCGGGGAGCGAGCCGGGCCACTACCCGCTCTCGTACGCGGTGCTGGCGCTGGCCGCCGTCTGTGAGGGGGTCTCCTGGCGGCAGGCGGCGCGGCAGGTCCGCCGAGAGGCGGCGCGCTGGCGGGTCTCCTCGCTGCGGCTGCTGAGGGTCACCCCGGACACCACGGTCAAGGCCGTGGCCCTGGAGGACTCCGCCGCGCTGGTCGGCCTGGTCATCGCGGCGGGCGGGCTGGCGGGCTCGCAGCTGACCGGCTCCCCGGTCTGGGACGGCATCGCGTCGGTGCTCATCGGCGTGCTGCTGGCGGTGGTGGCGGTCGTGTTGACCAGCGCCAACAAATCGCTGCTGATCGGGCAGTCGGTGCCGCCCGCGATGCGGGAGGCGCTGCGCGCGGAGCTCCTGGCGATTCCCGAGACGGCCCGGGTGATCACGCTCTTCACCATGGTGCTCGGCCCGCGCGAGGTTCTGCTCGCGGCCCGGGTCGACTTCCACGACGAGCACGGTTCGGCCGCCGTCGAGGCGGCGTGCGAGACGGCGGAGCGGCGCATCCGCGAACGCTTCCCGACCGTCGGTCAGGTGTTCATCGATCCCACCCCGCCGTGGTCGGACGCGGCGGGCGATCCGGCGCAGGAGGAGGAACGGAATGGCGAGGGCTGAGGGTGTCCGCAGCGGGGTACGGCCCGCCGCCGAGGTGGCGCGGGAGTACGAGCGGGTGCGGGCGGCCGACGGGGGTGCGCGCCGCCGGGGAGCCCTGGCGGCCTACCGCTGGGCGCTGGGTCTGGCCCGGTCGGGACCGCTGACCGGCACCCCGGCCCGCGAGGTGCCGACGCTGGAGGTGCTCACCGCCGAGGTGGACGCCTCCCTCGTCCAGCTGGAGGCCTCGACCCGGCCATCGGTGGGCCGGGAGTACATCGAGGGTGCGCACGACGCGCTGGCGTGGGTGTGCGGCCACACCGACACCCGGCCCTGACCCGACCTACGCCGGTCCGGCGATGTCGGCGACCACCCGCTGGTTTGAACCGTCCGATCGCGGTCACACGACCCGTCGAGGCCGGGTCCCAAGGGTCCCGGGTACCGGCCTCGGCAGCCGGCTCCCGGGTCTGACGACGACCGAACGGCCCGGGGGCGGCGCTGCCCCAACCGGCTCCCCGCCCCGACCGGCCGCACTGCGCCGTCCGGTCGATCTCGGGCCCGGCTGCGGAGCGTCCCGCGCCGGGGAGGCCCGTCCGTCCGTACGGTGATCGGGTCCGCGTCCCGCCAACGGCTGGAGTCCGATGCCTGACAGGAGTCCCCGCTCCCGGTGGCCTGCCGTCGCGGCCGTCCTGGCGGTGCTCGCCCCGGTCCTCGGCGGCTGCGGGAGCAGCGGTGGCGGCGCCGGGACGGTGACCCTCAACTGGTACAACTTCCCGGACGATTCGGGCGCGCTGCAGCAGGCAGCCGAGCGGTGCAGCCAGGCCTCGCAGGGCCGCTACGTGATCCGGTACAACAAGCTGCCGCGGACCTCGGACGGGCAGCGGCAGCAGCTCGTGCGGCGGCTCGCCGCGCACGACGCCGGGGTCGACATCATGGGCCTGGACGTCACCTGGCCCGCCGAGTTCGCCGAGGCGGGCTGGATCCGCGAGTGGACCGGTGAGCGCAAGCAGCAGGCCACCGCCGACACCCTCGACGCCGCCGTCCGGACCGCGACCTGGAAGGACCGGCTGTACGCCGTCCCGTACAACTCGAACACCCAACTGCTCTGGTACCGCGACGACCTGGTCCCGACGCCGCCGAAGAGCTGGCCCGAGATGCTCGCCCAGGCGGAGGCCCTGGCCAAGGCGGGGAAGCCGCACTACGTCGAGATCCAGGGCGCGCAGTACGAGGGCCTGACGGTCTGGTTCAACACCCTGGTCACCAGCGCGGGCGGGTCGATCCTCACGCCCGACGCCCAGGCGCCCTCGCTCGGTCCGCCGGCCGTGGTCGCGGCGGGGATCATGCACGACACCGCCGTCTCGGCGGCCGCCGATCCTTCGCTGCCCAACCAGATGGAGGACCAGAACCGGCTCGCCATGGAGTCCGGCACGGCCGCCTTCGAGCTCAACTACCCCTTCGTCTACCCGTCGATGAAGGCCAATCAGCCGGACCTGTTCCCGCACTTCAAGTGGGCCCCCTACCCCGGGGTCACCGCCGACCGGCCGGCCACCGTGACCATCGGCGGCATCGACCTGGCGGTCGGCACGTACACCCGGCAGCCCGACCTCGCCTTCGAGGCGACGCTGTGCCTGCGCGACCGGGAGAACCAGCTCGCCAACGCGCTGGAGGGCGGCCTGCCGCCGTCGCTGCGCAGCCTGTACCAGGCCGCGGAGCTGACCGAGAGCTACCCGTTCGCGGCGGACGTGCTGGCCGCCCTCGACACCGCCAGCGTGCGGCCGCAGACCCCCGCCTACCAGAACGTGTCGATCGCCATCTCGCACTCGCTGTCACCGCCCGCCTCGATCCGGCCGGAGAGCACCATCGCCGACCTCCGCGGCCAGATCCAGGACGCCCTCGGTTCCAAGGGGTTGATCCCGTGAGCCCGTCCGCCGAGTCCTCCGAGGCCACCGGAGCCGCAGAGGCCGCCGCCGGACGCGGCCGGGCCGAGCTGTCCGAGGGTGCCCGGCAGGAGCGCCGGCTCGGCCTGCTGCTGTGCGCGCCCGCGGTGGTCGTGATGGTCGCCGTCACCGCCTACCCCATCGCCTACGCGGTCTACCTCTCGCTCCAGCGCTACGACCTGCGCTTCCCCGGCCAGGCCCACTGGGTCGGGCTCAGCAACTACGGGGCGGTGTTGTCCTCGCCGTTCTGGTGGCAGGCGCTGTGGGTGACGGTGCTCATCACGGTGGTCTCGGTGGCGGTCGAGCTGGTCCTCGGGATGGCGCTGGCGCTGGTGATGCACCGGGCGGTCTTCGGCCGGGGCACGGTCCGTACCGCGGTCCTGATCCCGTACGGCATCGTCACCGTGGTCGCCGCGTACTCCTGGCAGTACGCCTGGACCCCGGGCACCGGGTACCTGGCGGCCCTGCTGCCGGCCGGCAGCGCGCCGCTGACCGACCAGTGGCAGGCGATCGGGCTGATCATCCTGGCCGAGGTGTGGAAGACCACGCCGTTCATGGCGCTGCTGCTGCTCGCCGGACTCGCCCTCGTCCCCGGGGAGACCGTGCGCGCGGCGATGGTCGACGGGGCGAACTTCTGGCAGCGGCTGCGGCTGGTGATCCTGCCGCTGATGAAGCCGGCCATCCTGGTCGCGCTGCTGTTCCGGACCCTGGACGCGTTCCGGATCTTCGACAACATCTATGTGCTGACCGGTGGCTCCAACGACACCGGATCGGTCTCGATCCTGGGCTACGACAACCTCTTCACCGCCCTCAACCTCGGCATCGGGTCGGCGATCTCGGTGCTGATCTTCCTGTGCGTGGCGGTCATCGCCTTCTGCTTCATCAAGATCTTCGGCGCATCGGCGCCGGGCGGCGAACCGGAGCGGCGATGATGTCCCACCGCGGCAGGACCCTCACCGGCTGGGGCGTGGTCAACCTCATCGTGGTGCTGTACGCGCTGTTCCCGGTCTGGTGGATCGTGGCACTCTCGTTCAAGGACCCGAGCACCCTCAGCGACGGCGACTTCATCCCGCGCGAGTGGACCTGGGCCAACTACCGCGGCATCTTCCAGACCTCGGAGTTCACCCGGGCGCTGATCAACTCGATCGGCATCGCGGTGATCGCCACCACCATCGCGGTGGTCCTCGGCACCATGGCCGCGTACGCGGTGGCCCGGCTGCGCTTCCCCGGCAAGCGGCTGCTGATCGGCATGTCGCTGCTGATCGCGATGTTCCCGCCGATCTCCCTGGTCTCGCCGCTGTTCAACATCGAGCGCGTGCTCGGCATCTTCGACACCTGGGCCGGGCTGATCATCCCGTACATGACCTTCTCGCTGCCGCTGGCCATCTACACCCTCTCCGCGTTCTTCCGGGAGATCCCCTGGGACCTGGAGAAGGCGGCCAAGGTGGACGGCGCCACCCCCTGGCAGGCGTTCCGGCTGGTGATCGCGCCGCTCGCGGCGCCCGGCGTCTTCACCACCGGGATCCTGGTCTTCATCTTCTGCTGGAACGACTTCCTGTTCGCGATCTCGCTGACCTCCACCACCGCCGCGCGCACCGTCCCGGCGGCGATCGCCTTCTTCACCGGCAGTTCCCAGTTCCAGCAGCCGACCGGCTCGATCGCGGCGGCCGCCGTGGTGATCACCGTGCCGATCGTGGTCTTCGTGCTGCTGTTCCAGCGCCGCATCGTCGCCGGTCTCACCGCCGGCGCAGTCAAGGGATGAGCCCGCCCGCCCGGGCGGACCAGGAAGGCGAACCGTGGCCGAGATCGTGCTCGACGGCATCACCAAGCGCTACCCGGACGGTGCCCTCGCCGTCCGCGAGTTCGACCTCACCATCGCCGACGGCGAGTTCGTCATCCTGGTCGGCCCCTCCGGCTGCGGCAAGTCCACCACCCTCAACATGATCGCGGGGCTGGAGGACATCACGGAGGGCACGCTGCGGATCGACGGCCAGGTCGTCAACGACCGCGCGCCCAAGGACCGCGACATCGCGATGGTGTTCCAGAGCTACGCCCTCTACCCGCACATGAACGTCCGCGACAACATGGGCTTCGCGCTACGGCTCGCCAAGACCGACAAGGCCGTCATCAACGCGAAGGTGGAGGAGGCCGCCCGCATCCTCGACCTCACCGCTCACCTGGACCGCAAGCCGGCCAACCTCTCCGGCGGGCAGCGGCAGCGGGTCGCGATGGGCCGGGCCATCGTGCGCGACCCGAAGGCGTTCCTGATGGACGAGCCGCTGTCCAACCTCGACGCCAAGCTTCGGGTGCAGATGCGGACCCAGATCGCGGCGCTCCAGCGCCGGCTGGGCACCACCACGGTCTACGTCACCCACGACCAGGTCGAGGCGATGACCCTCGGGGACCGGGTGGTGGTGATGCGCGGCGGCGTCGTCCAGCAGATCGGCACGCCCCAGCACCTGTACGACGCGCCGGTCAACCTCTTCGTGGCCGGCTTCATCGGCTCCCCCGGCATGAACTTCCTCGGCGCCACCCTCGAAGAGGGCGCGCTGCGCACCTCGCTGGGCGACATCCCGGTCGACGACCGGCTGCGGCGCGGCCTGGAGCGGCAGGACGTCCCGCGTGAGCTGATCGTGGGCCTGCGCCCCGAGGACTTCGAGGACGCGGCCCTGGTCGACGACCGCCGCACCGGGCTGACCTGCACCGCGACCGTGGACGTCCGGGAGTCCGTGGGCTCCGACGTCTACGTCCACATCACCGAGGAGAGCGGGCCCGCCGGCCCGTCCGAACTGGCGGAGCTGGCCGCGGACTCCGGACGGGCCGACACCGGCCTGCAGGGTCACCGGATCGTCGCCCGGCTGCGGCCAGAGACCCGGGCCCGCGAGGGCAGCCCGGTGGAGCTGTGGATCGACACCGCGAGGATCCACGTCTTCGACCCCGCGACCGGCGCCAACCTGACCCGCCCCGCGCTCGCCGCGGACGGGTAGTCGCGGCGGCGCGGCCGGGGGCTCAGTCCCGGAAGTTCGCCCGGCCGTCGGCGATGTAGATCATCCCCGGGCGGATCGGCGCGCCACCGCCCACCGGCCGCAGCTCCACCCCGAGCCGTCGGACCGCCGTCGGCGCCCAGGCCATCGACTCGCAGAAGGACTGCTGGCGCCACTCGTCCTGGGCGGCGAACAGCGGGCGCACCCCGTCCCAGCCGCGTCCGGGGACGAAGCGGCACGCCGTCCCGGCCCGGTCGCGCCGGACGTCCCAGAAGGTCCCGACCAGTGAATCGCCGTACCAGACCTCGTAGTCGGCCACTCTTCGTGCGTCCTTCGGCATGTGACCACCTTCCTGTGCGGCAGACCGTAGCCCCCGTCGGGTCCGCACCGTCGGACACCCAGTGGTCCGGCAGCCCAACGGCTCGTAACGCTTCGGTGGGACCCGTGCGGCTAACCGTTCCGGGCCGGGCGGGGTCACGGCCCCTTTCGGTGGGAACGGTTCGGGTGGGCCGCCGGCCGGGACGGTCCCGGGGCAGGGCGGCCTCCGGAAGGCGGGGCACACGATGGATCCGGTGTTCGGAGCGCAGTTCGGCGACTACCAGAACGAGATCTACCTCGGCGGACTGTCCGGCGTACTGCCGACGATGCCGATGGTGTTCGCGGACCTGGAGGAGCGGGCGCGGGCGGCGATGCCGCCGTCCGTGCTGTCCTACGTCGCGGGCGGGGCGGGCGACGAGTTCACCCAGCGGGCCAACGTGGCGGCGTTCGAGCGGTGGGGGCTGGTGCCGCGGATGATGGTCGGCGCGGCCCGCCGGGACCTGTCGGTGGACCTGTTCGGGCTGCGGCTGCCGTCCCCGCTGTTCCTGGCGCCGGTCGGGGTGATCGGACTGTGCGCCCAGGACGGCCACGGGGACCTCGCCACCGCCCGGGCCGCCGCCCGCACCGGCGTACCGATGGTCGCCTCCACCCTGACCGTCGACCCGCTGGAGCAGGTGGCGGGCGAACTCGGCGACACCCCGGGCTTCTTCCAGCTGTACACGCCGACCGACCGGGCGCTGGCGGAGAGCCTGGTCCACCGGGCCGAGGCGGCCGGCTTCAAGGGGATCGTGGTGACGCTGGACACCTGGGTCACCGGCTGGCGCCCGCGTGACCTGGCGACGGCCAACTTCCCCCAGCTGCGCGGGCACTGCCTGGCGAACTACACCTCGGACCCGGTGTTCCGGGCCCGGCTGGCGAAGCCCCCGCAGGAGGATCCGCAGGCGGCCGTGCTGGAGTGGGCACAGATCTTCGCCAAGGCGCTGACCTGGGACGACCTGCCGTGGCTGCGGTCGCTCACCGACCTGCCGATCATCCTCAAGGGTATCTGCCACCCCGAGGACGTCCGCCGCGCCAAGGACGGCGGCGCGGACGCGGTCTACTGCTCCAACCACGGCGGCCGGCAGGCCAACGGCGGTCTCGCCGCCTTGGACGCGCTGCCCGGCGTGGTCGAGGCGGCGGACGGCCTGCCGGTCCTGTTCGACTCCGGGGTCCGCTCGGGCGCGGACGTGGTCAAGGCGCTCGCGCTCGGCGCGACCGCCGTCGGCGTGGGCCGGCCGTACGCCTACGGCCTGGCGGTCGGCGGGGAGGACGGCATCGTGCACGTGCTGCGCACCCTGCTGGCGGAGGCCGACCTGATCATGGCGGTGGACGGCTACCCGGCGCTGGCCGATCTGCGCGCGCCGGGCGCCGTGCGCCGCACCACCTGACCATCGGGCCCCGGGGTCAGGCCCAGGGCAGGGCGGACCGGGTACGCCAGTAGGCCTCGGCCGGTTCGGTGAGGGCGGACAGGGCGGCCAGGTCCTCGGGGGTGAGCGGGAGGTGCGCGGCGGCGAGGTTGGAGGTGAGCTGGTCGATGGTCGCGGCGCCGCTGAGCACGATGTCCGCCCACGGCTGGGCGGCGACGGCCGCGAGCGCGACGGCGTCGCAGGTCGCGCCGGTGCGGGCGGCGCAGGCGCGCAGCGCCTCGGTGTCGGGACCGGTGGCGTTGCGGTCGGCGAGGCGGCCGTTGGCCATGCCCTCCTTCACCACCACCAGCCAGCCCGCCGCGTGCGCCTCGGCCAGCGCCGGACCGGCGGAGGTCTCCAGCACGTTCCAGGTGCTCTGGACCGCGGCGAACAGCGGCCGGCCGTCGACGGTCACGTCCAGGGCCGCGCGGACGGTGTCGGCCTGGGCCGGTCCGCTGGTGGACAGGCCCACCCGCACGCCCTCGGCGGCCAGCGCGGCGAGGCGTCCGTGCAGCGCGGGGTCGGTGAGGGCGGGGCTGTCGGGGGTCACCGAGTGCACCAGGTACACGTCGAGGGACTTGCCCAGCAGCGACCTGGTCTGGGCGATCTGACGGTCGAACACCGCCGTGGAGTGCTCCTTGACCTCGTGCACGGACACGCCCGTGGCCTGCCAGTCGGCGGTGTAGGTGTAGCCCCACTTGCTGCCGACCGTCAGGTTCGGGGCGAGCCGGGTGGCCAGCCACTCCGCGACGAACACCTCGGCGCGGCCGTAGGAGCGGGCCGTGTCGAAGTACCGCACTCCCGCGGCGAAGGCGGCGTCGAGCAGGGCGTGGGTCCGCTCGCGCATCGCCTCGACGCTGCGGGTGGACGGCAGGTCCAGGTCGCGGCCGAGCGTGATGTACCCGGGACGGCCGACGGCGGCCGTCCCCAGCCCGAACCGTCCGATCCCGGGGCCTGCGGTGCCGGGCGTGACAGCGGAATCGGGGGCGCCGGAGTCGGCCTGCATCTGGTGGTCCCTTCGGTGGTTCCCACGGGTGGGACCGTGCGCCCCACCAGCACCTCCAGCCTAGGTGGTCGGTTCCGGACGCCACTCAGGGGTTGATCATGCGGGCGGCGCGGCGGGACTCGGCCCCTCCTCCGGTTCGCCGCGGTGGGCATCCAGTTCGTCGGCCCGCCGCCTCAGGTCCGCCGCGATGTCGTCCCAGTCCGGACCGAACATCTCAAGGCTCAGGGCGGCCTCCCGCATCAGCGCCGGCTCGTCCGGCCGCTGCAGGAGCACCAACCGGTACGCCAGGTTGCGCACCCAGACCGGCAGGTGGCCGTTGACCGGGGGCGGGCACAGCTCGTGCAGCATGGCCAGGATCGAGTCCGCGCCGGCGAAGGTCAGTTCCTCGACGAAGTGGTGCTCATGGTGGGGCCGGTCGCACTCGGGGGTGGGCCGGTACTCGTCGCCGTAGAGACACCGGGCGTGCTCCGTCAGGGTGCTGTGCATGCGCTGAAGCCTATGCCGCCCTCATCCGCCGCCCGGAAACCGAGGCCGGGCCGACCGGACGGGCGCGCTCAGCGCACCCAGCTCTCGTGGCCGAGGCGGCGGGCCTCCGTTCGCATGGTTCCGAGTGCGGCCCGGAGCCCGTCCAGTGCTGCCTGGAAGGCCTGCGTCGTCTCCGGGCCCAGCGACGGCGGGGGTTCGGTGTCCGAGCCCTGCGGGTAGTCGTTGCCGACCGCTGCAGCGAAGCGTGCCCATGCGCTTCGGTAGAGACCCGTGCACCGGTCGAGCTCGGCGGCGCAGTCGGCCCACACCTCCCTGATCGGCGTCCCCTTGGTGCGCGCCAGGAGGTGGTTCAGCTCCTCGTGGGCGGCGATCAACTCGCCGGTCAGGGCGCGCCGGTGGGCTCCCGCGTGGCGGTGGGTCAGTACCTCGATGAACATCTGGTCCCCACTTCCTCGCCCCCGGGCGGACGGGCCCGGTCGGCCCGTACCGCCCGACTGTCCTACCACCTCCGGTGGGTGCGGGTCACGGGCACAGGGCCCGGTCCACCACCGCCGTGAGGTGCTTCAGGCCTGCCTCGTCGGTGGGTTGGACGGTCACCGCGACGTTGGCGGCGCGGCCGGTCTCGGTGACGCCGCCGCGGGTCTCGTAGCCGGGGATGCTGCCGCCGTGGCCCCAGTAGACGCCGCCGCAGGACAACGGGATGCTCGCCAGGCCCAGTCCGTAGCGGGCGCCGGGGCCGAAGGTGCTCTCGGCGGGGACGGTGGTGCGCATCTGGGCGAGTTGGGCGGGCGGGAGGAGGTCGCCGCGCAGGAGGGCGGTGAAGAAGCGGTTGAGGTCGGAGTTGGTGGAGATCATCTGGCCGGCCGCCCAGGCCCAGGAGGGGTCCATCTCCGTGATGTCGTGCAGCGGTCCGCCCGCGGACTCCTGGTAGTAGCCGTGGGGGTGGGCCTCCCGGATGGTCGCGTCGCCGGGGGCGGGGAAGGAGGTGTGGCGCAGTCCGAGGGGTTGGATGATGCGCCGGTCGATCTGTTCGGCGACGGTGCGTCCGGTGACCTTCTCGATGATCATTCCGGCGAGGATGTAGTTGGTGTTGCTGTACGCCCATGAGGTCCCGGGGGCGAACTCTGCCTTGTGGCGCAGGGCGAGGTCGACGAGTTCGCGGGGCTGGTACGGCCGGATGTCGTCGTCGAGGTAGTCGGTGTAGTTGGGGAGTCCGCTGGTGTGCTGGAGGAGTTGGCGGACGGTGATGCCGCGGCCGTCGATCCCGTCGCCGCGCAGCAGGCCCGGCAGGTAGCGGTCGACCGGGGCGTCGAGGCGGAGCCGGTGTTCGGCGGCCAGTTGGAGGACGACCACCGCGGTGAAGGTCTTGGTGTTGCTGCCGATCCGCACCTGGCCGTCGGCCGGTACCGGCGAGCCGGTGACCACGTCGCCGACGCCCGCGGTGTAGGTGCGGGTGCGGCCGGAACGGTCGGTGACGCTCGCCAGCGCGGCGGGGACACCATCGGTGTGCACCAGTGCGTCCAGGCTCCGCTGGAGGGTGTCCGGCCCGGGCGCGGCCGAGGCCGCGGGCGCCACCAGCGCGCCGAGCGCCAGGACGCCCACGGCGAGGGCGGCCGCGACGGGTACGGTACGGCGCCGGCCGCGGCGCTGCCGTCCGGACGGGCGGTCGGTCTGCGATGCCTGCTGACTCACGGGTCGGCTCCTCGGGGATCGTCGGTGGACCATCGGTGTCCGCCGTGCCAGCCTCTCCGAGGTGCGCCGTCCGGGGCGATCCCGCTGTCCCCCGGCCCCCGGTGGGGCTACCCCCCGGGGGTCCGCACCCGAGTTCCCGGGCCGTACGCACTGTCCTGACGATCCCTCACTCCCCTGCGCGCGAGCCGGGCGTGCCGTCGGCATGCGGGTCATGCGGGTCATGCGGGCGAGGTCGGACACCGCTGGTGCGTCGCTGGTGGCGAGCGCGGCGATCCGCGTGAGGATGAGCACGCCTGCGGGCAGCCCGGACCGCCCGACCGGGTCGACGGTCCTGGCGGCCACGGTGCCGAGGACGGAGCTGCCCCTCGAAGGCAGCACGAGCAGCACGACGGTGAGGGCTGAGGGTGTCCGCAGCGGGGTGCGGCCCGCCGCCGAGGTGGCGCGGCGCGTCCCAGGTCAAGGGCTTCAACCGCCGATGGGTGGGGCGCTCCCGGCGGTGGGTGCCGACGGTCGTGAAGCGGAGTCCTCCGGTGGCGTGTCGAGGAACTCGCGGATGGCGAACCCGGCCAGTACCACGACGACGATCCACACCACCACGGCCGCCGTCGGGTAGCTCCACGTCGCGAGGACGATGGCGGCCACGGCGAGGACCGCCGCCCCGATCCAACGCTTGTACCGGTGCACGAAGCGGCCGACCGGCCCGAGGCGCATGCCGTGTGCCGTCGACACCTGACGCAGTGCACCGATCGCCGAGCTGCAGCCGTTGCGGATCGTGACGGCGACCCTGGACGGGCCGATGAGGAAGGCGCCGACGGCCGTCACCAGTGCGGTCACACCGACGGCGCGGATGCTCGCACGCAGGAAGCGGATCAGGGCGTCGTAGATCGCGCCGGCGGCGGCCTGGGACGCTCCGGGCGGCAGGTGGTCGAGGTAGATGGACCGGAACACCGTCAGTACGACGCCCAGCAGGAGCATGGCGACGGCCACCCCGAGCGCTGCGCCGATCAGGCCGCGTCGCCGGTTCACCGCGGTGAACACACCGGCGGCGGCGACCAGCACGGCGATGACCGGGAGCCAGGTGCCCATGATCTCCAGGAGCCGGAAGTAGGTCTTGAACTTCCCGATGTCGTTCGACTGGTAGACCACGAAGCTGGTGTGCACCTCCGGGATCTTCGCGGCGGGTCCGAAGCCGGAACTCACCAG
This sequence comes from Kitasatospora sp. NPDC048540, assembly GCF_040651175.1. Lineage (NCBI taxonomy): Bacteria > Bacillati > Actinomycetota > Actinomycetes > Kitasatosporales > Streptomycetaceae > Kitasatospora > Kitasatospora sp. NPDC048540. The sequence goes on along the minus strand of NZ_JBEZIR010000051.1, from coordinate 27,176 downwards.
CTGGTCCTTGACCTTGGCCACGAACGGGCCGATGTCGATGGCGACCTGGTTGTTCTCCAGCGACACCGCGCCGCCGCCCTTGCCCGTCAGCGCCTTGTCGAGCGTGGAGTGCACCGCCCGGTTGGCGTCGACCCACAGGGTCGCGAACTGGTCACTGGTCACCACCTTGCTCACGGTGTTGCTGACCAGCTGGGTGAGGCCGCTGGTGATCGGCCCGCTGAGGCCGCCGATCAGCTTGCCGAGTTCGGGCGGCACGCCCTGTTCGACGGCGGCCTGGGAGATCTGGTCCACCACCGCCTTCACATCGATCTGGGCCAGCACCTCCGACGTGACCCGGCTGGTGATCGCGGCCTGGACATCGGGGTTGCTGGCCAGCGGCCCGACCGTGGCGACGTACCGGTTGGTGTCGCCGATGATCGAGTTGGTCCAGACCGCGATGACCGCGAGCAGGGCCAGCAGGGAGGAGATGACGATCAGGACGACCGAGCCGGACGTGCGGAGGCGGTGGTGGCGTGCCCTGGGCGGTGGTGTGGACGCCTCGAGGGCGGTGAGCCGGTGCCGCAGCTCGTCCAGCTCACTGCGCTCGCCTGGCGAGAGCTCGGCCGGCTTCGGCGAGCCGGCGGCACCCGGCTGGCCGCCCTTCGGCGGCCCGTCCTGCGGCCGCGCGTCCCCCGATCGCTCTGGATCCGGCTCTGACGTATCGGCGGGCATCGCAGGCTCCCTGGGTCGGTTGTCCTGAACGACGTGGTCGGCGATCGGCTCGCCTTCTCCAGGAAAAGCTCGACGCGCCGGGAGGGCCACCGGGAGTGGTCACACGGGTGGCGGCCGAGCGGGAGTCCCACGTCGTTCGTGACCCGACCGCCCGGCCCGGGAAGAGGTCGAGCCGGGCGAGGCCCGTCATCCGGGGAAACACGGACGGCCCAGTCACTCCCACGTGGAAGGCGCCGTGTCCGCCGCGCGCGGGGCGACACGCGCGAACTCGCCCCGACGGAGGGCAGCAGCTACGGGCTTCCGCCACCCGCACCACCGCGAAGGCCGCGGGCTCCTACTGCAGAATGTTGATCGCGCGAGCGATCACCAGCCCGCCGATTCCGAGGGACGCCACCGATTCCGTCATCATCAGCAGCTTGGGCCACCGCTTGATCGCGGAGATGTCGGTGGGGCTGAACGCGGTGGCGGTCCAGAAGGCCAGCACCAGGTAGTCGGCGAAGATCGGCACCCAGGCGGGCGGCGCGTAGTCCCGGTGCTGCATCTCGGGGAACACCAGTGCCGGATTCGCATACGGTCGGTGCGCGCGGGCAGCGGCACCACCGCGGTCCAGATCCCAGTACCACAGCCCGAAGGTGATCACGTTCGTCGCCCAGATCACTCCGCCGGTGGCCAGGAGCCCGGTGGCGTTGTTGGCGAACAGCTTGTTGTTGGTCAAGATGTCAGCGATCAGGCGGCCGGCGGCGAACAGGTTCGCCACCGTCAGGAAGGCGATGACGAGGCGGGTCGTGACCCGTAGCCACGGCTTCTGGCGGTCGATGCGGCCCGGGTCTCCGATGATCAGCGCGCCCATCAGCACGGTCAGGACGACCGGGACCACCCAGGCGGGGTTCACCCGGTACTTGGCGGGCAACCCGACGTGGAGGAGCGCGGCTGCCAGGATCGCCAGCGCCACCGGCCACCACTGCTCACCCCGATCGCCGGCGCGAACCGGCGTCGGCGGGGGCGGAGCGACCGGGTTCGGGCCTGATGCCATACCGCATTCTGGCCTCGCCGGCTCCGATGCCGAAGCAGTGACGCGCCGCACGAGAGCGGCTCCGCCGTCCTTGCGCACCACCGAACCGGGCCGGCGGCTCACGCCCCGCCGGATCTCCCCGTCCCAAGCGCGACGGAGCGATACCGCTCCGCTCGCCCGCGGACGGACCGTGCGGAGCGGATCGCGTGGCTGCCGGTGACCGCGGCGACAACTCACCCCTTCGAGGGGTTTTCGCCCCGGTGCGGTAGTGACTGCCTGGAACAGGTGTACCTATGACCATCTGCGGTGCTTTGTTGGCCGGCAGCACACACGGCTGCGGCCCGACGGGAGTGGCCATGACGGGTAAGAAAAAGGGCGTGGCGGGCGGGAAAACTGATGCGGCGGCATCCACCCGAGCCGCGGCGCCCGCGGCGGCGCAGCCGTTGAGCCGGGCGGATCGGGTGGCACTGGGGAAGGACGCCCGCCGGGCGGCGCCTCTGGAGGCGCACGGGGAGTTCCAGCCGGGCAGATCACGGGATCCGGTCGGGCTGCTGCTGGGGCAGGCGGCATCGCGGGTGCCGGAACTGGTGCCGGTACGGCACGGGCGCATGCTGGTATCGCCGTTCACGTACTACCGGGGGGCCGCACTGCCGATGGCGGCGGACCTCGCGGCCACGCCCACCTCGGGTCTGCAGGTCCAGCTGTGCGGAGACGCGCATCTGTCCAATTTCGGCGCGTTCGCCTCGCCGGAGCGGCGACTGGTCTTCGACGTCAACGACTTCGACGAGACTCTGCCCGGGCCGTTCGAGTGGGACGTCAAGCGGCTGGCCGCGAGCCTGGCGGTCGCGGGGCGCGACAACGACTTCTCCGACAAGGCCCGCCGCAGGATCGTCCTGGCGGCGGCCAAGGGCTATCGCAAGGCGATGCGCCGCTTCGCGAAGCAGCCGTTCCTGGAAGTCTGGTACGCGCACGTCGACATCGAAGAGGCCATGAGGCAGTTCAGGTCCAAGATGAAGGCGAAGCGGTACGAGGCGGCCGAGGAACTACTGGCCAAGGCCCGCACCCGCGACAGCACGCAGGCCCTGGGCAAGCTCACCACCGTGGTCGACGGGCGGCGCCAGATCGTGAGCGACCCCCCGGCGATCGTCCCCGTCGAAGAGGTCTTCAGCGGTGTCCAGGCCGACGCGATCTACGAGCTGATCCGCACCGTGCTGGGCAAGTACCGGCGCACCCTGCAGTCCGACCGGCGATACCTGCTCGATCAGTTCACGCTGATCCAGATGGCCCGCAAGGTCGTCGGGGTCGGCAGCGTCGGCACCCGCGCCTGGATCGCACTGTTGGCCGCCGGGGACGGCGTCGAACCGCTGTTCCTGCAAGCCAAGGAGGCCCAGCCCTCCGTCCTGGTGGAGTACGCCAAGCGCAGCCAGTACAGCAACCAGGGCGAGCGCGTCGTCGCCGGGCAGCATCTCATGCAGGCCCAGAGCGACATCTTCCTCGGCTGGACCCGTGTCACCGGCGCGGACGGGGTGGACCGCGACTTCTACGTACGCCAGTTGCGGGACTGGAAGTTCTCCGCACCGATCGAGGCGATGATCCCATCGGGCATGGCGCTGTACGGACGGCTGTGCGGCTGGACCCTGGCCCGAGCGCACGCCCGCTCCGGTGACCGGGTCGCGCTGGCCGCCTACCTCGGCGGCTCCGACCGGTTCGACGAAGCCATCGCGGACTTCGCCGAAACCTACGCCGACCAGAACGAGGACGACTTCGCGGCCCTGCAGACCGCCGTGAAGGAGGGCCGCGCCAAGGCCACCACCGGGATCTGAGGTCCGTCTCGTCCTGTCGCCCCGTCCGGTCCCGGGCCGGCTTCCGCGTCGGACCGGGCCGGGCCGCCGGTGGCCCTGGCGGCCACGAGGTCGACAGGCGGTTGCCGGTGCCGTTGCGGTCCTGCCCGCCACGGTGGCGGCGCGTGCGGGCGAGGGGCCGGAAGCAGGATGCGGTCCGTCCTGGCGACGTTCCCCGGCCGGCCGAAGGGACGCCCGGTTGATCCCGTGCCGTGCCTGCGGCCGTCCCTTCGCCCCGGCGGAGGCGTACCGTAAGGGGTACCAGGGCGTTCCGTGTCCCGCCCGCCGCAAGCCGAACCTGCGGTGGAGCACGGCACCGTCCGGACGCCAGGAGGTGTCCCCGGATGACTCTCTCAACGCGCGATCAGCAGATCCTCGCCGAGATCGAGCGCGAGACCATCGCCCACGATCCACGCCTCGCCCGGCTCCTGTGCTCCTTCGGCCGACCTGCGTCCATCTGGCGACGAATCGCCGACGCCCTGAGACGCCCCAGGACGTAGCCGCGACGTCCGACGGGCGGCCGGCGAGCCTCTGCCAGAGCGTCTCGGCCTGGTGTTCTTTCGCCGCGTCCCCTTGGTGCAGGTGGCGGGCCGGTCCGAGCCCGGCGCGCGGACTTCGTTGGTCACCTCGCCGCGCAGCAGGTCCAGCGCCTCCCGGATGGTGCTGCCAGCCTGGCTGCGACCTCCTCGGGCGGCGTCGCGTACCAGGGCCGCACCCGGCCCGCACCCGACGGATCGGCCTGCGCCGTGATCTCCGCACCTCCGACGTTTCGTTCCTCCCGGCGGGCCCGCCCCTGCAGCGGTCAACCACGGTGCCCGGCCGCGTACGGGTCGCGGGCGGCGCCCTCGGGGGCCTCCTGCTCCAGTAGCCGCTTGGCGGCACGCAGTTCCTTGCGGGCCTTCTTCCCGACGGTCGGGTACCGGGGGTCGATCTCCATCAGCGTGTGGGCGAGCACCGCGGCGGCGCAGATCCGCGCGAACCACTTGCGATCGGCCGGCACCACGTACCACGGCGCCCACGGGGTGCTCGTGGCCGAGAGCATCTCGGAGAAGGCGTGCTGGTAGTCGTCCCACCGCTCGCGCTCGCGGAGGTCGGCCGCCGAGAACTTCCAGTTCTTCTCCGGCAGGTCGATCCGCTTCAGGAAACGGGTGCGCTGCTCCTCCTCGGAGAGGTTGAGGAAGACCTTCACGACCCTGAACCCGTTGTCGCAGAGATAGCGTTCCCAGTCGTTGATCTCCCGGTAGCGGCGCGCCCAGACGTCGTGCCCCTTCGCCTCCGCGGGCAGCCGCTGGCGGTCGAGGTTCTCGGGATGCACCCGCACCACGAGGACCTCCTCGTAGTGCGACCGGTTGAAGATCGCGATGTCCCCGCGGGCCGGCAGGCGCGACGCGTAGCGCCACAGGTAGTCGTGGTCGAGCTCCTCCGCGGACGGCACCTTGAAGCTGCTGACGTGCACGCCCTGCGGGTTGACCCCGCTCATCACATGGCGGATCGTCCCGTCCTTCCCGCCCGCGTCGATCGCCTGGAGGCAGAGCAGCACGCCGAAGGTGTCCTGGGCTGCCAGCCTCGCCTGGTACTCGGCGAGCAGGCCGACCCCGGTGCGCAGCAGCCCGGCTCCGTCCCGCTTCTTGATCCCGGCCTTGTAGCGGGGGTCGAAGTCACGGGCGAGATCCACCACTGAGCCCGGCTCCACCCGCAGCGGCTCGATGAACTTCGCGATCCGCCTGGCCTGCTTGTCCGACATCGCCGACGCCGCTTCCTCTCGGTCCGCGACGGCTGGGGCCGACCGCCCCGGCTCGTGCCCCCGCTGCGGTCCGGTCGGTTCCGGTACCCGGCGCGGGGTGGTCCCGCCGCGGCTTCGATCCGGCCCACCGTCCGGTGGACTTCGCCGCCTGCCAGCCTCCGTCCGGTCGGTGGGGCCGTCAATCCGCGCACCGCCGTCCGGGTGACCGGCCACGCCGTGTGCGGGCTGTCGCCGCCGGAGCTGCTCGGCCCGGACCCGAGCGGTCGAGCGGGAGCGCACAGTGGGGGTCCCGTCGGTGGGCCAACGGCCTCCGGGCTCGCCTACCGGCGGTACCGGCACAGCTGTCCCGTGCCGGCTGGTTCGGCCCGGGCCGACGGTGCCTGTCGACCGGGCCGGGCGATACTTCCACGCATGAGAGTCAGATGCTTGGAGATCGTCCATCCCGACGGCGACTTCCCCGTCGCGGAGTTCGACGGGATCCGGGTGGGTGGCGTCTACCCGGTTCTGGAGATGGTCACCGACGACGACCAGTGCTACATCCGTGTGCTCGGCCCCGACTCGCCGGACCCCGGACTGGAATGGGACCCCGTCTCCTTCGAGACGGTGGACACCCGGATACCGCCCGGCTGGACCCTGACCATCGCCGGTGGCCGCACCCGCCTCACCGATGCCCGCTGGCAGCGCCCCGGCTTCTGGACCGACTACCACCGCGGCGACCCGCAGGCCCGGGCCGACTACGACAACGTGAAGCGCGAACTCCTCGCAGCCGGCCCGCCGCACGAGGACTGACCTGCTCGGGCCGGCTCGAAGGTAAGCCGTCACCCGACCTCAGCGGCGCGGCCGTCCGCCTCGTCGGCACGGCCGTGATGCTGCGGCCGTGATGCCGTACGCCCCGCCCGGTCAAGGACCTGCCGCCCCGAAACGGGGGACGACCGTACTGTCAGCAGGCGCAGGCGCAGCCGGTGGCAGCCTTCCGCGCGGGTTCGACCGCCTGCTCGTCGGGGGTGCAGCAAGTGGCCGGTGCGGCAGGGGTCCTGCGCAGGGTGTCGGCGTCGGCCTTGACGACGTAGACCTCCCAGGGCTCCTGGCCGGGGCCGGTCACCCAGACCTTGTCCTGCAGCGCGTAGCAGCAGGAGGTGTCGTTCTCCTGGGAGGTGGCCAGGCCCGCGTCCTGGAGGCGGACGGCGGCGGCGGAGACCTGTCCGGCGTTCTCGACCTCGACGCCGAGGTGGTCGAGGCGGGTGGGCTGGTCGGGCTCGCCCTCGATGAGCACGAGCTTGAGCGGGGGTTCGGTGATGGCGAAGTTCGCGTAGCCGGGGCGAAGTTTGGCCGGCTCGGTGTCGAACAGCTTGGCGTAGAAGGCGATGGAGCCTTCGAGGTCGGCGACGCGCAGGGCGAGCTGAACACGGGACATGGCGTTCTCCTCGGTCCGAGGTTCTGTTTCGACATCTGTCGATACAGCGAGCTTGCTCTCCACTTAGATGACTGTCAACATAGATGCATGTCGAAATCTGAGCTGGTCGTCCTCGGGCAGGACGACGCGGTGGTGTGCTGCTCGCCGATGGTCCGCGAGCCGCTGGGGGAGGTGGCGGCCGCCGACCTGGCGCGGATGTTCAAGGCCCTGTCCGACCCGGTCCGGCTGCGACTGCTGTCGCTGATCGCCTCCCACGAGGGCGGCGAGGCGTGCGTCTGCGACCTGACCGGCCCCTTCGACGTCTCCCAGCCGACCATCTCCCACCACCTCAAGGTGCTGCGCGAGGCCGGCCTGGTCGGCTCCGAGCGCCGCGGGACCTGGGTCTACTACTGGGTCCTGCCTGCCGCTCTGGCCAAGCTGTCCGCCCTGCTCCAGGCCCCGACCGGCACCACCGCCGAGGCCCCCGCGGCCGTGGGGGGTGCCGGATGAGACCGATGGCGCCACTGGGCCGGCGGACGGCCGTCGAGTTCGTCGGCACCGGAGCGCTGGTCGCGATCGTGGTCGGCTCCGGTATCCAGGCCACCGAGCTGTCGAAGGACGTCGGCGTGCAGCTGCTCGCCAACTCACTGGCGACCGTGTTCGGCCTGGGCGTGCTGATCGTCCTGCTCGGCCCGGTCTCCGGCGCCCACTTCAACCCGGTCGTGACGCTGGCGGCATGGTGGACCGGGCGCCGCGACGGCGACGGTCCGACCCTGCGCGAGGCCGCCGCCTACCTGCCGGCGCAGGTCGCGGGGGCGATCGGCGGCGCCGTGCTGGCGAACGCGATGTTCGCCCGACCACTCGTTCAATGGTCGGCCCATGACCGGTCGGCCCCGCACCTGTGGCTGGGCGAGGTCGTGGCGACCGCCGGCCTGGTCCTGCTGATCCTCGGCCTGGCCCGGACCGGGCGGGCGCACTTCGCGCCGGTCGCGGTGGCCTCCTACATCGGCGCGGCGTACTGGTTCACGTCCTCGACCAGTTTCGCCAACCCGGCCGTCACGATCGGCCGGGCCTTCACCGACAGCTTCGCCGGCATCGCCCCCGCCTCGGTCCTGCCGTTCCTCGCCGCCCAACTGGCCGGTCTGGCCGTCGGCCTCGTCCTGGTCGCCGTGCTGTTCGGCCGTCCCACGCCCGCCGCGGAGGACGTCGTCGTTCCGCACGGCGAGCACCGGGCCGCCGCCGCGGGCCGCTGACCGGCCCTCCCACAACTGCCGCCATCCGCCGACCGCCGTCATCCGCCGTCCCGACCGAGAAAGCATCCCGCCGTGAGCACTCCCGCCGACCTGCCCGTCCCCGCCGTCCCGTCCGTCCTGTTCGTCTGCGTCCACAACGCCGGCCGGTCCCAGATGGCCGCCGCCTTCCTCACCCACCTCGGCCAGGACCGGGTCGAGGTCCGCTCGGCCGGCTCCGCCCCCGCCGCCACGGTCAACCCGGCCGTGGTCGAGGCGATGCGCGAGGTCGGCATCGACGTCTCGGCCGAGGTGCCGAAGGTACTCACCGTCGAGGCGGTGCAGGCCTCCGACGTGGTGATCACCATGGGCTGCGGCGACGCCTGCCCGTACTTCCCCGGCAAGCGCTACCTGGACTGGCAGCTGGACGACCCGGCCGGCCAGGGCGTGGACGCCGTCCGGCCGATCCGTGACCGGATCGAGCAGCGCATCCGCGGCCTGCTGGACGAGCTCGGCGTCCGGGCGGCCGGGTGAGCGCCACCGGCGTGACCGTGGCCGCGATGCTCCCCGAGCACGCCGAGCAGGTACTGGCGATCTACCAGGCCGGGATCGACGGCGGCGACGCCACCTTCGAGAGCACCGCACCCACCTGGGAGGCGTTCGACGCCGCCCGGCTCCCCGCTCACCGCCTGGTCGCCCTCGGCGGCGGCGGCCGGGTGCTGGGGTGGGCCGCGGTGGTCCCGGTCTCCGACCGGTGCGCGTACGCGGGCGTGGTCGAGCACTCCGTCTACGTCCGGACCGACGCCCGGGGGCGGGGCGTGGGGCTCGCCCTGCTGCAGGCCCTGCTGGCCTCCACCGACGCCGCCGGGATCTGGACCGTGCAGTCCGGGGTGTTCCCGGAGAACACGGCCAGCCTGGCCCTGCATGCCCGGGCCGGCTTCCGCGTGGTCGGCACCCGCGAGCGGCTCGGCCGGCACCTGGGCCGGTGGCGCGACGTCGTCCTCGTCGAACGCCGCAGCCCGGCTGTGGACTGAGCCGCGGTCAGGACCGGTCGAGGTGGGCCCCGGTGTGCTGTACCCGGGCGGTGTCGGCGCTCACGCCGGACCCGCGCCACCTGGACGGCGCCTGAAAAGCGGATGCCGCCGCAGGAAGTCTGGTCGGTGGGTGCCAGGGATGGTGCTGGCCGGGGCGGCCTCCGCGCGCGGCGGGCGGAGGCCGAAGAATCCCGGGGTGTCCCCGGGGAGGGGCCGACGAATCCGGGACCCCCAGGGACGCTCCGCTCCCCCGATGAGGTGGCGGCCTGCCGATTTGAGGCGGATCCGGCTGGTCGCGCCCTACGGAGGCTGATGAGGCTTCACGAGAACGGCCAGGCCTGCTCACTGTTCCCCTCATGGTTGACCGCGGCCCGAAGACGTGTTCCGGGCGATGTAGAGAACCGTGTGCCGACTCCGTTGAGGGAGCGAGTGCGCCACACTGGGCGCGCCGACGATCAAGGAGTGCAGATGCCGAAGTTCCTGCTGATGGTCAACCACGACGGTGGAGCGTTCGAGGAGCCGATGGACGAGTGGGCGCCCGGCGATGTCGCGGCGCATTTCGACTACTACGCCGCCCTGACGAAGGAACTGGTCGCGAGCGGGGAGATGGTGCAGTTCACCCCGCTGGCCGATCCGCGGCTGGCCCGGATCGTCCGCTCGGACGGCACCTCGGCCCCGGTGGTGACCGACGGTCCGTTCCCGGAGTCCAAGGAGGTGCTGGCCGGGTTCAACGTTGTCGACGTGGACTCCGAGGCCCGTGCCCTGGAGATCGCCGCCAGGATCTCGGCCGTGCCCGGCCCGGGCGGGCTCCCGACCCAGCAGCCGGTCGAGGTGCGCCAGGTGATGACCGACGCCGCGTTCGACCTGTGACCGACCGGCCCGTCGTCGTCGAGGACCTGCTGCGCTCGCTGGCGCCGCAGGTCCTCGGCGTGCTGACCCGGCGCACGGGCGACTTCGACGCGTGCGAGGACGCCCTCCAAGAGGCACTGATCGCCGCCGCCCGGCACTGGCCCGCCCAAGGCGTGCCGGAGAACCCCCACGGCTGGCTGCTGAAGACCGCCACCCGCCGCCACACCGACAGGATGCGCAGCGACGCGGCGCGGCGGCGGCGCGAGGAACGCACGGCGCGGGGACCGGCGCCAGGCCGGGCCCGGGTGGCCGACGACTCCTTGGCGCTGTTGTTCATGTGCTGCCATCCGGCGCTCACCCCGGCCTCTGCGATCGCCCTGACGCTACGGGCGGTCGGCGGCCTGACGACCGCCCAGATCGCGGCCGCCTACCTGGTGCCCGAGGCGACCATGGCGCAGCGCATCAGCCGGGCCAAGCAGCGCTTGAAGGCGTCCTCGACGGTGTTCGAGGTGCCGGTGCCGGGCGCACCGGACCGGCCCGGGCGGCTGCGGAACGTGCTGCACGTCCTGTACCTGATGTTCAACGAGGGCTACACCGCCTCCGGCGGGCCGGACCTGCACCGTGCCGATCTGTCCGGCGAGGCCGTCCGACTGACCCGCCAACTGCACGGGAGCCTGCCCGCCGAGGGCGAGGTGGCCGGTCTGCTGGCGCTGATGCTGCTGACCGAGGCCCGACGGCCCGCGCGCACCGGGCCGCACGGCGAGCTCGTCCCGCTCGACCTGCAGGACCGCGCCCGCTGGGACCACGTCCTGATCGCGGAAGGAGCGGCGCTGCTCATCGGCTCGTTCTCCGGCCGGGAGCGTCCGGGCGAGTACCGGGTGCTGGCGGCCATCGCCGCCGTCCACGACCAGGCCGCGCGCGCCGAGGAGACCGACTGGCCGCAGGTCCTCGGCCTGTACGGGCTTCTCGAACAGGTGGCACCCGGCCCGCTGGTCACGCTCAACCGGGCGGTCGCCGTGGCGATGGTCGACGGCCCTGCTGCTGCTCTGGCGCTGCTCGACCGGCTCGACGCCGACGGCGGGCTTCCCGAAGACCTCCACCGGGCGCATGCCGTACGGGCCCATCTCCTGGAGATGGCGGGAGAGACAGCGTCCGCGCTGAGCTACTACCGCTCAGCGGCCGCCCGGACCACCAACACGCCGGAGCAGCGATATCTGATCACCAGAGCCGCCCGGCTGGAGCGGCGCGCCCGGCCGACGACCGCCGGAGAGGCTCGGTGCCCTGGGGAACCGGGGTGAGCAGGTCCGGCCAAGGCGGTCGATCTCAGGTGCTGTGGTAGCCCGTTCGGTGGAACTTGCGATTCGATCGTGGTCGAAGTTGTGTTTCGCGGTCCGCCCGGAGAGACGGATCCGACCCATGAGCATCGGGCCGATCCCTTCGCTCGCCCGGAGCCGCCCGTGTCCACCTCTCCCAGCAGCCCGCCGCCGAACCGTGCCACGTGGGGACGGTCCCAGGTAGCCGCCGCGACGCTCGCTGCGGTCCCCTTCGTCCTCGCGGCCGTCGCCGCCGCCGGCATCGACAGACCCGCGCACGAGGCGATGCAGCACGGCGGCCGGCTCGCCGTCGTACTGACCTGCTCCGTCGTCGGCCTGGCCCTCGTGGCCTGGCTACTGCTGCGACCGATCCGCCAAACCCTCCTCCCTGGGCTGGTTCAGCGCCACCGTCAGCGCGCTGTGCCTGCTCGCCACCGTGTTCATCTGGGTCGCGGTCGCCGCCGACGACACCCTCACCGGCGCACCCGGCACCGTGGTCACCGACCAGGACGCCGCCACCTCCTACCTGCGCGACGACGGACGCGACGGGATGCAGCAGATCCCCACCGGCGTGATGATCCAGACGGCCCAGTTCACCGACGCCAACAACATCCGCCTCACCGGCTACCTCTGGCAACGACTTCCCGCCGGCGCCGACACCAAGACCCCTGCCGTGGACCTTCCCGCCGCCGTCGACGGCAGCGGCGTCGGCGAACAGGTCTTCCTCCACGCCAACAGCGACAACACCCAGACCGTCGGCTGGAAACTGCGCACCACCCTGCGCGAACAGTTCGACTACGGCCACTACCCCCTCGACCAGCAGGTCATCTGGGCGACGATGTGGCCCAAGACCCCCGGCACCGTCCTCGTCCCGGACTTCGCCGCCTACCCGCCCTGGGAACCGGAGCACAACCACGGCCTCTACTCCGGCATGGTCACCGGCGAGTGGCGCACCCACTTCACCACCTTCTCCATGGGAGAGTCCACGACCGGGACCACCTTCGGCCACACCGACGCCACCCCCGACTCCACCATCGCCGCACTGCACTTCGACGGAGGCCCGCAGCGACTTCGTGCGCAACCGCGGCGCGTACGCCGGGCCCCTGGACGGTTCTTGATGACCGCTCTGCTGCCTGCGCCGAGAGCGGCAGGCAGCAGAGGCCGCCTCGAGGAGCCTCGACTCGGCTGGGCTCGAATGGTCGCGGCGGACGGCGTGCTCAAGGATCGTCCGTACCGCGTATCCGCCGGGTGACTTCGCTGTCCGGGCGATGAGACGCGTGGCGAGGTCCCGGGCTCCGTGGGCGTCCGGGAGCGTGGCCGGATCTGCGATGACCTCGTCATTGCAGTCACCCTGCGCCGGGCACCATGATCAGGCCATGCGCCAGTCGCCCCACCGAGTCGTCGTTGCCGCCTTCCCCGGAGTCGAGCTGCTGGACGTCACCGGACCGGCGGAGGTGTTCTCGGTAGCCACCCGTGCCGCCGGACCCGACCGGCCCGGCTACGTCGTACAGATCGCGACCGCCGACGGCGAACCGGTCGCGACCTCCAGCGGCGTGCGTCTGATGGCCGACCTCACCCTCGGCGCGGTGGACGGCCGGGTGGACACCCTGCTCGTGGCGGGCGCGATCGACCTGGTCGGCGGCGGAGTGGAGCCGGTGATCGACCTGGAAGTCACCGCCTGGCTCCGCACGGCGGCGCCCCGGGCAGGCCGGGTCGGGTCGATCTGCGCGGGTGCGCACCTGCTGGCCGCGGCGGGGCTGCTCGACGGCCGACCCGCCACCACCCACTGGCTGACCGCGGCCCGCCTGGCGGCCGAGCACCCGCAGGTCGCGGTCGATCCCGATCCGATCTTCATCCGCTCCGGGACGGTGTGGACCTGCGCCGGCGTCACCTCGGGGATGGACATGGCGCTCGCGATGGTCGCCGAGGACCACGGCCACGCGCTCGCGCTGGCCACCGCCCGGATGATGGTCATGTACGTCAAACGCTCCGGCGGGCAGAGCCAGTTCAGCGTGCCGCTCTCCGTCCAGAGCGCCGGCGGTGACCGCATCGACGACCTGCGGGTGTGGATCGCCGAGCACCTGACCGAGGACCTCTCGGCCGAAGCCCTCGCCGCCAGGCTGCACTTGAGCGTGCGCCACTTCTCCCGCCTCTTCCGCCAACGCACCTCCACCACCCCGGCCGCCTACGTCGAGTCCGCCCGGCTGGAGGCCGCCCGCCGGCTGCTGGAGGAGACCGACCTCGGCCTCCCGGAGATCGCCGCCGCCAGCGGCCTCGGCTCCGTCGACACACTGCACCGCTCCTTCCAGCGACGCCTGGGCACCACCCCAGCCGAGTACCGCCGCCGCTTCTGAGCATCCGGGCGCGCTCCCACGTCCCGCCACCTGCCAAACCCACCGCCGCCCAGCGGCCCCCAGCCATGCCCGCACCAGCCGACGCACCACCCACACTCCGGAGCCCCTCATGTCCCGCACGAAGGTCATCCCGATCCCGGTCCTGGGCTGGCACGCCATCAACGCCTACCTGCTGGTCGGCCGACGGCCCGTCATCGTCGACGCCGGGATCCCCGGCAGCGGCCGGAAGATCTACGACCAGATCGCCGCACACGGCGTCGACCCCTCCGACGTCTCGCTGATCATCCTCACCCACGGCCACATCGACCACTTTGGCTCGGCCGCCGAACTGCACCGCCTCACCGGCGCACCCGTCGCCGGCCACGTCGCCGACCTCGGACCGTACCGCACCGGCCGGGTCCGCGAACCGTACCTGCCCATCGGCCCTATGGGCCGCCTCATGGACCGGAACAAGAACCTCCACGCCCAGGCCGAACCCGTCGAACCCGGCGTACTGATCAGCGGCGAGACGAGCCTGGAGGTCTTCGGGGTCGCCGGCCGCATCATGCCCACCCCCGGACACACCGCCGGATCGGTCTCCGTCCTGACCGACGAGGGCGACCTCGTCGCCGGCGACCTGATCGCCAACTCCTTCATGGGCCTGATCCCCGGCAAGCCCGCGAACCCGCCCTTCCACGACGACCCCCGGCAGAACCTCACCAGCCTGCGCGCGATGCTCGCCCTGGGCCCCACCGCCCTCCACGTCGGCCACGGCACCGCGCTCGAACCCGACCGGGTACGACGCTGGGCCGAGCGCGAGCACGACCGCCTGTCCCGGCTGGAGTCCGCAGGCCGCCTCACCCACCGCACGCAGGACGCGGAAGAACCGTCCCGCTGAGGAAGGCGTGGCGGCGGCGTCTTCCGGACCAGGGGCCACGTTGCCGAGCGCAGCGATGCGCTCTGCTACGGCGTCCCGGCGGGCAAGGCGATGCCCGGGTGACCGCTGGGCGCCGCGGGCGCGTCCGAACGGAGCCGGGGCAGCCGACACGGCACCGCCGGTCCCGGAGCCGGGCGTAGCCCCGTCCGTGGTACCGAGAACCGCGGTCACCGCAGGTGGAGGGCTCGGCTCGACCTCCCCGGAGGGACACCATGCCGAGGGTTCCGGACCCGGGATCACCACGCGGGACCGTCAGCCCGAAGCCACCGGTCGAACTGCAACCAGAGCCCGGGCTGGTGATCCAGCGCCGGCAGGTACGGCGGTGGCCGGCCCGCCACCGCTCCTTCGCCGCCGCGGCCGCTCGGCGGGGCGTGCGCTCGTCCCCGGCGAAGCCGAGCAGCACCAAGCGCTCGTGCAAGTTGTCCGAGCGCCCGATGCACTGTGAACGTTCCATCCACTCCTCGCCCCTGGGCATGAACGGGTCGAGGAGCCGTGGTCGCAGGGTCGCCCTGGTGTGGCGGGCCCGCGACACTCGCACCACCTCAGCGGACGATCAGCTCGCGGACCGCGTCGCTGACCTCGGGCAGCTCGCCCGGGAGGGCCCACTGGTACGCGTCGTGTTCGGTGAGGATGACCGGTTCGGTCTTCTCCACGGTGCCGGCGAAGTTGAACTGGCGGGTGGTGGTGCCACGGCTGTTCCGGTAGTCGAAGTGTCCGATGTAGCCGGTGACCTGGTCGATGGCCAGGCCGGTCTCCTCGGCGGTCTCGCGGTGCAGGGCGTCCAGGATGGTCTCCCCGGGCTCGACCCTTCCGGAGGGGATCTCCCACAGTCCGCCCAGGTAGTCGTCGGGCTTGCGCCGTACGAGCAGGATCCGGTCGTGGTGGGTGATCACCGCGGCGGCCACGAAGCCGGTGATGCCGGCGGCTTCGGCGTCGGCCGCAAGGCCGGCCACGAACTCGGGGGAAATGACGGTCACAGCAGCTCCTTGTGATGGTCGCTGATCTTGATGGCCGCACGGACGTACTGGTCGGCCAGCTCCAGATCCTGCTCACGATGCCAGACCGGGAGTTTGATCGTGTGGGCGTGGGCGTGCTCGGCGACCGGGAAGTCCCCGGCGTTGTAGTGGCGGTGGGAGTGCGGGTGACCGGGGAACAGCACGGCCGGCTCCTGGTACAGCGGGAGCGTGTTCATGGGGCAGGTGGAGCCGGGCCGGTCGAACTCGGTGGCGCCCTCGGCGACCAGTGCCTGGTGGAACCTCTCGATCGGCAGCCCGCCGAGTTCGTCGGGCCGGTAGGTGAGCGTCAACCCGTACCAGGACGGAAGCACTCCTTCGGGCATCTCGCTGACCTCCAGGCCGGGTATCCGGGCCAGGTGGACGGTGAGATGGCGGGCGATCTCGGCCCGGCCGGCGAGGTAGCCGTCGAGGTGGGCGAGCTGGTCGTGGGCGATGGCTGCGGCGAGGGGGTGGATGCGGAGCGTGCGCAGCACTTCCGGCGCCGGATGCACTCCATCGAGCAGATCCGCCAACGGGCCACGGCCCGCGGCGAGAACCCCCCCCACCCCTGGAGCAGATCCTCGACCAGCTCGTCGCGCCGTTCTACCTACGGGCGATCTTCGGCATCGACCCGCCGGCCACCGGCTACCCCGGGCTCCTCGTCGACCGACTGCTCGGCGGCGGGAGTATGGGCCCCGCCGGGAACTGACGCACTGTGGGCGCGCGACGGTCACCGCCGCGGGAGGTGCCGGGTCACCCGCGCGGTGGGCCCTGCTGGCTGTCGTAGTGCTCCTGGGCGGCGAGGAGTTCGCCGCCGTGCCGGCCGAACCACTGGATGAGTTCGGTCAGCGGCCCGGCCAGGCCGGTGCCGAGGTCGGTCAGGGAGTAGGTGACCTGCGGCGGGTTGGTGGACGCGACCTGGCGGTCGACGAGCCCGGCCCGGGCCAGCGCCTTGAGGTTCTGGGACAGCATCTTCTGGCTGATGCCGCCGACTCGCTGGTGCAGTTGCGCGAAGCGGTGCGGGCCGGCGACGAGGGCCGAGATGATCAGTGTCGCCCAGCGGCTCGTCGTCTGGTCCATGATCGGCCGGAGCGCGCACTTCTTGTCGAAGGTGTCGTGGGCCAGGAGCCGGGCGGCCGTCGCGACCTGCTGGGTTTCCATCACAGCACGAGCTTACAAAAAAGTAGGTACTTCCTAATAGTAATTCGCGTTCCTACGGTGACTTCCGCAAGCATCAACGTTCGAGGAGCCACTGTGAGCAGCAACAACACCGCCCGTACGGCGATCGTCACGGGCGCGTCGAAGGGCATCGGCGCGGGCATCGCCAAGGCCCTCGCCGGGACCGGCGCGGCCGTCGTGGTGAACTACCGGGAGGACGCCGAGGGCGCCGAGCGGGTCGTCGCGGGTATCACCGCCGCCGGCGGCCGGGCGATCGCGGTCCGGGCGGACGTGGCCCGCGGCGGCGACGTGCGCCGTCTGTTCGATCGGGCGCGCGAGGAGTACGGACCGGTCGACGTACTGGTGAACAACGCGGCCGTCGCCACCTTCGCACCGCTGTCGGACATCACCGAGAAGGAGTTCCAGCGCGAGATGACCACGAACCTGCTGGGGACGATCCTCACCACGCAGGCCCTGGCCGGGCAGGACGACATCGGCACCGCGTCGATCGTCAACGTCTCGACGGCCGGCACGCTCACCCACCCCCTGTACTCCTCGCTCTACGTCGCCTCCAAGAGCGCCGTCAACGCGTTCACCATCGTGGCGGCCAAGGAGCTCGGTCCGCGCGGCATCCGGGTCAACGCGATCATGCCCGGACCGTCGGACACCGAGGGCACCAGGGCCATGGGATTCCCCGGCTCGGCCCAGGAGGTACAGGCCGTCGCCGACACCCCGCTGGGCCGCACGGGCACCCCTGACGACTACGGCCCGCTGGTGGCCTTCCTGGCCTCCGACGACGCGCGCTGGATCACCGGGGACGTCATCCTCGCGTCCGGCGGCCTGCGCTGACGTCCCGTCCGTTCGGGCCACGGGACTCCACCGCGCACCTGCTGCCGGCGGGGCCCGTGGCCTGATCGGCGAACGCCGGCAGGAGCTGCGTGCGGCAGATGCGGATCGCGCCGGCAATCAGGCGCGCTGCAGGCGCGCGGCCGCCTCCCGCCGGGCAGGGACCGGTCAAGGTCAGGTCAAGGATTGGGTTGCCGGGGCGACCGGGGCCTATGCTGATGCCGGTTTGAACAGACACCTCGTTCGGTGAGGCGTCTTCACGGACACAGGCCACTGATCCCACCCGTCGAGAGACGCTCCGGATCAGGACAGGTCTCCCCGACCTAAGGGGTGACCCCAAGTGGCTTCCCCGATCGGCCGGGGACACGCCGTGGAGTGCCAAAGCTCTGACGAGTTGGGGTGTGCCGGGTCGTTCCCGGCTCTCACCTTGCCGCGCCGCCATGACATCGAGTCGTGGCCGGGACCGGAAGGAGGCGTGATGGACAGTAGTCCGGGCCATAGTCGGCCCTTCACCGTGTTGTCCTCGCCGTCCTTCAGCGACCCGCGGCAACCGCTCCTCCTCTGATCGCCGCGCACCCGGCGCTCTCCCCCACCGGCCCGTCCGGCGGGGGTGCGCCGCCGTGCTCCCGGGCACTCCACAGCCTGCGGCCGGAGGATGCAGTGGGCTGTCCCGGGCTGCCCGATGCCCCGTTCCGACCGGGGCGAGGGGGTGTTCCTCGTGGCTGCCACCACTCTGCTCATGTCCACCACGGCCCGGCTTCGCGACCGGCGGGCCGAGAGTTCGCGCCGCACCACCGCGACCCGCGCCGTCCGTGCCTCCCTGGTGTCCCTCGCCGGACTGATCGGCGGCCCGGTCACCAACCAGTCCGGCGAGGAGGTGGGCCGCGTCGTCGACGTCGTCGCCCGCCTCTACGGACCCGAGCCCTATCCGCCGGTCACCGGTCTGATCATCCGCATCGGACGCCGCCGGGCCTTCCTCGCCGCGAGCGCGATCGACACCGTCGGCGCCGGGCAGGTACGGCTGCGCACCGCCCGCGTCGACCTGCGCGACTACGCGCGGCGCCCCGGCGAGGTCCTGCTCGCCCGGGACGTGATGGACCACCAGCTCGTCGACGTCGACGGCATCCAGGTCACCCGCGCGGCCGACCTCTACCTGACGCCGCTGGCCGGGCGCACCGTCCTGGTCGGCGTGGACGTCTCGCTGCCGACCCTGCTGCGCCGCCTCGGCCCGCGCCGCTGGCAGGTCCGGCCCACCCCGGAACGCGTCCTGGACTGGCAGTCGGTGGCCCCGTTCGGCGAGCAGGCCACCCACGGGCCGGCCGAGGTGCAACTGCGCGCCTCCCGCTCCGCCCTGCACCGGCTGCGCCCGGCCGACCTCGCCGACATCCTCGAGGACCTCGGCCGCCACGAACGCCAGCAGTTGCTCGGCTGGCTGGAACCCGAGCAGGCCGCGGACGCCCTGGAGGAGATGGAGCCGGCCGAGCTGGAGAACCTGCTCCGCGAGGCGGCGCCCGAGCACGCCGCCCGGCTGGTCGACGAGATGGAACCGGACGAGGCCGCCGACGCCCTGCGCGACCTCGACCCGGGTGAGCGCGAAGCCCTGCTGACCCGCATGCCCGCCGATGAGGCGGCCGGACTACGCACCCTGCTCACCCACCGGGAGGGCACCGCCGGTGGCGCGATGACCACCGTCCTGGTGACCGCCCGCCCCGACCGGACGATCGCCCAGGTGCGGGCGGAACTGGCCGCGCAGGCCGAGCACCGCACCGAGATCGACGCGGTCGCGGTCCTGGACGAGCACGGCCGGCTGGTCGGCGACATCCCGCTGTTCGACCTAGCGGTGGCCGAGGACACCGCACTGGTCGGCGACCTGGCGGAGTGGCTGGCGCAGTTCGCGCCGCCGGTCACCGTACGCCCGGACACACGCCTGGCCGAGGCCGCCGACCACCTGGTCGCCGCCCGCGCCAGCTCCCTCCTCGTGGTCGACGACGCCGGCCGCCCGCTCGGCCGGATCCTCGCCGACGACATCCTCGACGCCCTGCTGCCCGAGCGCGGCCGCCTGCACTTCCGGAGGCTCCTCAAGTGACCCGCGACCTCACCACCCCGACCGTGCCCGCCACGGCGGCCACCTCCCCCGCCACCGCGCTCCCGGCTCCCTCCGCACCTGCCGCACCTGCCGCGCCTGCCGGCCGCCGTCGGGGATGGCGCCGCATCGCGGCCGTCGCCATGGTCGCCGGACCGGGTCTGGTGGCGGCGAACGCCGGGAACGACGCCGCCGGCATCGCCACCTACGCCAGTGCGGGCTCCCAGTTCACCTACGGCACGCTGTTCTTCATGGTGCTGGTCACCGTCGCGCTGGTGATGGTGCAGGAGATGGCGGTCCGGCTCGGCGCCCACACCGGCAAGGGCCTCGGCGCGCTGATCCGCGAGCAGTTCAGCCTCCGTCTGACCGCGCTCGCGGTCTTCTGCCTGCTGCTGGCCAACACCGGGCTGGTCGTCAGCGAGTTCGCCGGCATCGGCGCCGCGTTCGAGCTGCTCGGTGTCCCCAAGTGGGCGGTCATCCCGCCGGCCGCCGTCCTGCTGTGGTCGCTGGTGCTGTTCGGCTCCTACCGGTGGGCGGAGCGGATCTTCCTGATCATGTCGCTGGCGTTCTTCGCCTACCCGGTCGCCATGGTCCTCGGTAACCCCGACTGGGGGCAGGTCGGCGAACACCTGGCCGTCCCGCACCTGGAGCCCGGCCGGGACTTCATCCTGCTCGCCGTCGCCCTGATCGGAACCACCGTCAGCCCGTACATGCAGTTCTACGCCGCGGCCGGCGTCGTCGACCGCGGCGCCAAGCCCGCCGACTACAAGCTGATCCGCGCGGACGCCGTGCTCGGCGCGGTGTTCGCCTGCGTGATCAGCCTGACCATCATCATCGCCACCGCCTCCGCGATCGGCGGCAGCGGCCCGCTGGAGTCCGCCGCGCAGGCCGCCGAAGCCCTGAAGCCGGTCGCCGGGCACGGTGCCGAGCTGCTGTTCGCCTTCGGCCTGATCGGCGCCTCCGCCCTGGCCGGCGCCGTCGTCCCGCTCTCCGCCAGCTACGCCGTCGGGGAGGCCGCCGGCGTGGAGCGGTCCGTCTCCCGCAGCTTCCGCGACGCCCCGCTGTTCCTCGGCCTGTTCACCGCCCAGATCGCGCTCGGCGCGATCGTCGCCCTCACCCCGGTGGACGTCATCCAGCTCCTGATCGGCACTCAGGTCCTCCAGGGCCTGATCAGCCCGATCGTCCTGGTCTACCTCCTCGTCCTCACCAACCGCCGCTCCGTCCTCGGCGACGCGGCCAACGGCCCCCGCTACCGCATCGCGGCCACCGCCGTGGTCGTCGGCGTCGCCGCGATGTCCACCATCCTGCTCGTCCAGACCGTCCTCGGCTGGCTCGGCCTCGCCTGACGAACGACTCCCCATCGCTGCACGGCACTTGGAACCAGCTCCCGGAAGACTTGCTCCCCCTGCGGCTCACCACTACGGCTGGGAGCAGGTGAACACCGAGTCCGACCGACCGCCCGGCTTCCTGGCCGCTCGGCCGACGCCCCGTCACCAGTTGTTCGGGGACCCGCCCGACCTGAGACGCACGATCCGGCCCGTCCCCGGCGGCCACCGCCCGCGCCGGCCGCGATTGCGATGCGGTCCGGTGCGGGAGCGGGTCCGGCCGTACTTCCGGGCGTTCGGGCCCGGCCGGGCGGTCAGCTGGTGGGTACCTCGAAACCGAGGGCGGCCAGGGCCTCTTCGGCGGCCTGCTGGTCCTGCTGGTAGCTGCCGCCGGAGATTCCGAGGCCTCCGACGCACCTGCCGTTGTCGATGATCGGGTAGCCGCCGCCGACCGCCATCAGGCGCGGGTGGCCGGCCAGCGGCGCGATGCCCGGATCGGCGAGGTAGCCGTTCCACGTGTGGGTGGGGGTGCGGAAGGAAGCTGCGGTCCAGGCCTTGTCGGCGGCGACCTCGGCGGTGAGGAAGGGCGCGTCATCGGCGCGGTCGAACGCCTTGAGGTGCCCGCCCGGGTCGGTGACGGCGACGGCCGCCGTGAAACCGATCCGGGCGGCAGCCGTGTGGACCGCTGTGATCAGTGCACCTGCTGCGGCCCGGGTGATCGAGGAGGTGGGGAACGACAGTGCGAGTGTGTCCGTGCTCATGAGTGGTTCCTTTACGGCTGTGCTGTTCGGGTGGCGCCGCTGCGGGCGCCCGTGGTGCGGGCCGGTCACTGCAGTGGTGAGACGGGGGTGGGGACCACGCGGGTGACAACGGTCCGCTCGGGGATCAGCAGGCCGTACACGACCGGGCCGATCTCGTTCCTCCAGCGGTCGTGCTGGTAGACGGCCGCAGACAGGGCCTCGCTCCGGGCCTCGTCCTCGAACCGGCGGATCCAGATGTAGCCGTCCTCGTCCTGGTCGTCGACGAAGGAGGCGGTCACGTCCATGCCCTTGGACGTCTGGAACGGGATGACCACGTCCTCCATGTAGCGCACCCACTCGTCGCGGCGTCCGGGCTGCGCCTGGTAGCGGCGGATCTCGTAGTACACGTGCGACTCCGATTTCTGCGTCGGGTGGTCAGTTGGTGAGGGTGAGGACGAGCTTGCCGCGGGTGCGCAGGTCCTCGCCGCGGGCGTGGGCGGCGCCGACCTGCTCCAGGGGGAAGGTTTCCGCCACCTCGACGGCGACCTCGCCGGCGTCGATCAGCCCGGCGATCGTGGTCAGCGCGGCACCGTCCGGCTCGACCAGGAACGGGGTCACCCGCACGCCCGCCGCCTCGGCGGCCTGTGCCAGCTCGGGCGACACTCCCTGCGGGATGGCGACCAGCAGGCCGCCGGGGCGCAGCACCTTCAGCGAGCGGGTGCTGGTCATGTCGTGGGCGTCGCCCACCAGGTCGATGACGACGTCGATGTCCTTGGCGGCGTCTTCGAAGCGGGTGCTGGTGTAGTCGATGCTCTCGTCGGCGCCGAGTTCCTTGAGCCAGGGGTGGCGTGCGGCACTGGCGGTGGCGATCACGTGGGCGCCGAGATGCCGGGCGAACTGGACTGCGAAGTGGCCGACCCCGCCGGCGGCGGCGGTGATCAGGACCCGCTGGCCGGCTTGCAGGTGAGCGGTGTCGACGATGGCCTGCCAGGCGGTCAGTGCGGCCAGCGGCACGGCGGCGGCGTGCACGTGGTCGAGGGTGGCGGGCTTGAGGGCGAACTGGCGGGCCGGGGCGGTCACGTACTCGGCGTAGGCGTTCGCGGCGCGCGGGAACCACGGCATGCCGTACACCTCGTCGTCGGCCTTCAGCGTGGTCACGCCGAAGCCGACCTCCTCCACCACCCCGGACACGTCCCAGCCGAGGGTGAACGGCGGCTCACCCAGCAGCCCGGCCATGCCGGAGCCGCCGCGGGTCTTCCAGTCCACCGGGTTGACCCCGGCCGCGTGCACCCGCACCAGCACCTCGGTGGGCAGTGGTACCGGGCGCGGGACCCGCTGGACGCGCAGCACCTCCGGACCGCCGAAACCGTCCTGGACCACCGAGCGCATCGTGTGCGTGGACATGCGTCATCTCCTGAAATGGCTTTCTGCGGAGGGCCCTTGGCGGCCCCCCGGTTGACGTCGCCGACGCTATCCCCGGGGACATAGTTACCATTAAGGTCCACTACTTCCCGATGGGAAGTGACCTGGTGAGAAGAGCGCGATCATGACGACCACCTGCCCCAGCGGCCAGCACTCGCACCACGACGTCTACGCCGCCCAGTGCCCCTGCCGGGCCCTGCTCGACCTGCTCGCCAACAAGTGGTCCGCACTGGCCATCGGCGCCCTCGAGGACGGGCCCCGGCGATTCGGCGAACTCCAGCGCAGACTGCAGGGCGTCAGCCCCAAGGTGCTCACCCAGACGCTGCGCCGCCTCGAGGACTTCGGCATCCTCGACCGCACCGTCTACCCCGCCGTCCCCCTGCACGTCGAGTACGCCCTCACCGCCCTCGGGCAGAGCGCCGCGATCCCGCTCAACGCGCTTCGGTCGTGGGTGGAGGAGAACATCGACCACGCCTCCCGGCCCGAACCGGTCGCGTCGTAGCGCGGCAGACAGTCCCGCGTCCCGGCACACGCGCGAACCCCGGCGCCGCGGCGTGCGGCACCGAGTGTGCTCCCGACGCGACGGCCCGTCCCGGGCAACGGAGGAGGGAGCGGCCCCCACTGGTCGACGGGCCATTGCTCACCGGACCAGTCCTGCCAGGTCGGCACCCGGGTTTGCCGAGGCCGAGTCCGGGGCCCGGGCCCGGGCCCGGGCCCGGGTGCGCTCGGCGCCAGCCCCGCACAGCACCAGCGCGGTCTGGGCGGCGGGGGTACCGGCCAACAGGCGCAGGTCCTCGAGTGCGGGGGCGGCGATGCGGTGGACGTCGTCGATCAGCAGTACACCCGAGTTCTTGAAGGCGTCGGTGAGCGGACGGTCGGCCGCGCCTGTGCGGTTCGTCGGTGCGCCGGCCGGCAGGCCGAAGGCGGTGAGCAGCGCGGCGCGCAGCTGCGGGGCCGGCTTCACGGCGACTGCGCCTGATGGACGGGCGGGTGGCGGCGGCGCGGTCGGCTGCGGGGAACACGGTGATCCGGGGGCTCCCGCACTCCAAGGAGGAGGGGGCACGGGCGGCGAGAGGCTCGCGTGAGGTGGGCGCTTCAGCCCTGGGAAGGGACGCCACCTGCGGCAGGGCCAGAAGTCGGTCGGCGCGTACGGGCAGCCTGACCCGATGCTGGTGTGATGCCGACTGTCCCGCCACGCGCATGGCGCTGAGGTTCCGAACGAACGTCGCGGAGGTTCAAGTACCTGCCGTGTCGGTAATCCTAGGATTCAAGGGCAGAAGGGAAGCCCGGGCTGCTCCTGGACGGGTACGCACCAAGGACAAGAAACTCATGGAACAAGAGAAGTCCAGCCGCATGGCCGTCATCGCAGACACCGGCGCCGACATGGCCATCCCCAGGGGGGCGCGCTCGCTGCTGATCCGCCGGTTCCATGCCTTCTGCGCGCCGAGCTCTGAGGCAGCCGAGCAAGGCACAGGGCCGACCTGTGGACAACCATCCCGACTCTTCGACCACTTTAATACATGCACGTAATCAGCTTTTTGATCGTCGATGAGACTTTTTTACTGAACCCGGTGGCCGGCCAGCGCTGCCGTGGGAAGCGGAGACATTATGGGCCAGAGTCCCTATGACTATGTCGTTGTGGGAGCGGGGACAGCAGGGTGCGTGATTGCCTCCCGGATTTCGGAACGCCCCGGCGTGCGGGTGCTGTTGCTGGAGGCCGGAGCCCGGGACGCGACCGAGGCGATGGCATCTCCATGGGGGTTCCTGGGGTTCGACCCGTCATCCCTCTGGCTGGGCGCCTCGGCCGTGCAGGCCGGTACGGGCAGGGCCGCTGACGTGCTGCGCGGTAAGGCACTCGGCGGATCGTCGAGTATCAACGGCCTCTACCACCTGCGGGGGCACCGCTCCGGTTACGACGAATGGCCCGGGCTCGGTGCTCCGGGCTGGGGTTTCGACGATCTGCTGCCCTACTTCCGCCGCAGCGAGAGCACTCGCGGCCGTGATGCCTCCGTGCGGGGCACGGACGGGCCGGTCGTGGTCGCCCCGGTTCCGGAACCCCATCCCCTGGCCACGGCGGGTGTCGACGCCGCGGTGCAAGCCGGGTTCACACGCGCCGACGACATCGGCGGCGGCCTGGAGACCGGGTTCGGGTGGAGTGACATGAATCTGCCCGGCGGCGCCCGTCAGAGCGCGGCGGACGCCTACATCCGTCCGTTCCTCGACCGGCCGAACCTCGACGTCGTCACGGACGCGACCGTGCAGCGTCTGCGCATCACGGCGAGCCGCTGCACCGGCGTCGAGTACACCGTGGGTGGCGAGCACGTGTCCGCCGAGAGCGCCGAAGTCATCTTGACCGCGGGGGCCATCGGCTCCGCGCACCTCCTGATGCTGTCAGGGATCGGCCCGGCAGGACACCTCGGCGAACACGGCATCGACGTCGTCGCCGACCTGCCGGGAGTGGGATCCCATCTGCAGGACCATCCGATGGCGGGCGTGGTGTACGAGGCCGGCCGGCCCGTACCGTTCGTTCCTGCCAACCCGCCGGCCGAAATGATGGGCCTGTTGTACAGCGACCCCGCCGCGGCCCGGCCGGACCTTCAGGTCTACATCGTCGCCGCACCGCTCCCGTCGGCATGGGGCCGGCCGCCGGCCAACGGCTACTCCATCGCCTTCTCCGCGATGGCTCCGCACAGCAGCGGCACCGTGCGCCTGGCGGACGCCAATCCCGCCAGCGCTCCCCTCGTCGACCCCGGCTACCTGAGCGACGACCGCGACCTGGAGGTCATGCGCAGGGGCCTGGCAGTCGCACGCCGCATCGGGGAGGCCGACGCGTTCGCCGGCTGGCGCGAGCGGGAAGCGGTGCCGGGCGCCGTGACGAGCGGAGAATCCGTGGACGAGTTCCTCCGCAAGGCCACCGGCCCCTACTTCCACTTCACCGGCACCTGCCGGATGGGAACCGACGCCGATGCCGTCGTGGACCCTGCGACCCTTCGCGTCCACGGGATCGCCGGACTGCGGGTCGCCGATGCCTCGGTGATGCCGTCCATCCCCTCGGCCAACACCAACGCGACCGTCTACGCCATCGCCGAACGGGCCGCCGAACTGCTCGACTGAGCCTTCGTCCGCGCCCACGGCGCTTCTGCGACGCCCTTCATCCGCCGTCGTGCGCCGCATTCCGCCCGAACTCCGGCTCATCGCCGGGGCGTTGACATGCAGACACGCGGCCACCCTGACAACGTGCCCTGCTCCGGCAGCGTCGAGCGCCGGAGCAGGTTCCCATCCAATTGCATGCGAGTAATCCCAGCCGTACTTGACATGCATTTGAAGTTAACGACGAGGCTGCCTACCGTTGAGACGAACGCGCAGGAACGGCCGCACAGTTCGGCCCGATCAGCCTCATAGCCCCTATCTCATAAGGGAGTTCGCCCATGTCCGAATCGCTTCTCACCACTGACGTTGCCCTCTCCGACGCCGATCTGCTCGACCGCACCGCGGACGCGGTCCGCGCCGCCGGCGCGGCGCTGCGCGGGCGTTTCGGCGAGGTGGTCCGGTACGGGAGCCGTGAGGAGCTGATGGCCGCGCTGGCCGTCAACGACGACACGGCCCTGGACATCCTGCGCCCCGCCCTGACCGAACTGCGGCCGCAGGCCCGGTGGGTGGAGGACGAACTGGACGGCGGGGCGCTGCCGGCCGGTGAGTGGTGGGTGGTGGACCCGGCCGAGGGCAACGTCAACCACCTGCACGTGCTGCCGGAGTGGGCGGTCACCGCCACGCTGGTGCGCGACAACCGGCCGGTGCTCACCGTGGTGCACCTGCCGCTGACCGGCGAGACCTACACCGCGCGCACCGGTGCGGGCGCCCACCTCGACGGCCGGCCGCTGCACGTCGCCGCCACCACCGACCTGGGCCTGGGCATCGTGGCCACCAGCCAGGCCCGGCCGGACGAGGACGCGCAGGTCGTACGGCACATCGGCGCGTCGATCACCGCGATGCTCCTCGACACGCTCGTGGTGCGCGTCGCGGTGCCCGCGACCCTGCACCTGACCAACGTGGCCGCCGGCCGGATCGACGCCTTCTGGCAGTTCGCCGGCGCCCGCGCGGACCTGCTGCCCGGCGCGCTGCTCGTCACCGAGGCCGGCGGGACCATCTCCGACGCCCAGGGCCGACCCTGGACCCCGCAGAGCGGGAGCTTCCTGGCCGCCGCCCCCGGC
>NZ_JBEZIR010000050.1:0-54414 GCF_040651175.1 Kitasatospora sp. NPDC048540 | reverse complement strand
CTCGCCGCTGTCGTAGTGGGCGACGGCCCGCGCAGCGTCCCGCAACAGGCCGGGCAGTTGGGCGGCGACGCTCTTATAGCTGTCGGAGAAGTACATACCGGCGGCCGCTGCCGCCGGTGACGGATCAGGCGGACGCTGCCGCCGGTTCGCGGCCGTTGTCGGCGTCCTGGGCGGCCGCCTCGGCCAGGGCCGCCCGGTGCAGCAGCAGGCCCGCGACCAGACCGCCGGCGAGGACGGCGGCGGCGCCGATCAGTTGGCTGGCGCTGACCCCGTCCGCGAACGCGTCCCGGACCCGGGCCTGGAGCTCCGCCGTCGGGGCGGCGGCCAGCGCCTCGTGCAGGGAGCCGGCCGTGCCCGCGCCCAGGGCGGCGGGGAGCAGCGCGGCGAACCGGGAGTTGAGCACCGCACCGAGGACCGCGACGCCGAGGCCGCCGCCGAACTCGGTGATGGTGCCCTGGACGCCCGCCCCGACGCCGGCCTTCTCCGGCGGGATGGCGCCCATGATGGCGTTGGCCATGGCCGGCATCGCCAGGGCGATGCCGCAGCCCATCAGCAGCAGGCCGATCAGCATGCCGCCGTAGCCGTGGCCCCGGCCGCCCACCGTGGCGACCGCGCCGAGGCCGCCGGCCAGCAGGGTCATCCCGGCGGCGATGGTCCCGGCGGAGCCCAGCTTGGGGAGCACCTTCGCCCCGACGCCCAGCAGGTTGAGCGCCACGATGGTCAGGGCCAGCGGGGCCATCCGCAGACCGGCGGCCAGCGGGCTGTAGCCGAGCACCAGTTGCAGGTGCTGGGTCAGCAGGAAGAGCGAGCCCGCCATCCCGAACGCGACCAGGATGCCGCCGGCCACCGCGCCGTTGAAGCGCCGGTTGCGGAAGAAGCCCATGTCGAGCATCGGGAACGGCACGTGCAGCTCCCAGCGGACGAACCCGGCCAGCGCGAGCAGTCCGACCACGGCCGGTACCAGCACGCCGACCGAGGTCCAGCCGTGCTCGGGGCCGGAGATGATCGCGTAGACCACGCCGACCATGCCGATGGTGGAGAGCACGGCGCCGACCAGGTCCGGCCGCTTGCCCAGCGGGTTCTTGGTCTCCGGTACCAGCCTGGCGACCGCCAGCCCGCCGATCACCGCGACCGGCACGTTGATCAGGAAGATCGAGCCCCACCAGTAGTGCGCGAGCAGGACGCCGCCGAGCAGCGGGCCGCCGGCGAATCCGAGCGAACTGACGGCGCCCCACAGGCCGATCGCCTTCGGCAGTTCGTCGCCCTCGAAGACCTGCATGATCACTGCCAGTGTGGTGGTCATCAGCAGGGCCCCGCCGATGCCCATCCCGGCGCGGGCGGCGATCAGCTGGCCGGAGGACTGGCTGAACGCGGCGGCCAGCGAGCCGAGCCCGAACAGCACCAGACCGGTGATCAGCGCCCGCTTGCGGCCGTAGCGGTCGCTGAGGCTGCCCGCGGTGAGCAGCAGTCCGGACTGGACCAGCGCATAGGCGTTGATCATCCATTGGATGTCGGCGGTGCTGGCGCCGAGGTCCTCGGTGAGCGAGGGGATCGCGAGGTTCAGGATCGTGTTGTCCAGCAGGACGACGAGCTGAGCGAGGCAGATGACGCCGAGGATCACCCAGCGCCTCGGGTTGCGGGCCACGGCCGGGGCGGCCGCGCTCTGTGTGATGTGCAAGGGGCCCCCAAAGGACGAGTGCGAGGATGTGCTCTACAGCGTAGAGCACAGTTATACGTTGTACAAGTGAACTGCGCGACGGGCCGTCCGGCCACGCCGGATGCGGGGCGCGGGACGGCCCACGGGAGCCCGGTGACGGGCGGGCGACGGCCCTCCGGTCAGCCGGCCCACGAGGGCCGGGCGGAGGCCGGCGGTCCGCCGAACCCGGCCGGTCCGCTGTCCAGTTGGCCGCGCTCCACCGGGCCGGCGGCCAGTCGCGGCAACAGCAGGTCCCAGAACCCGGCGACCAGGTCCGGACCGAGCCACGCCGGGTCGAACCGGGCCAGCACCTCGGACCCGAGGACGACCGCGGCCACCGCGGCGGCGGCATCGGAGGGCGTCACGGCCGAGGTCAGCGAGCCGTCGAGGCGGGCCCGATCCACCAACCGCACGACACTCCGATGCCACTGCACCGGCAGACCGCTCCCGACCCCCCGGGCCGCATCACCGCCCAGCCGGAACCCGGCCCGCACCACGACGTCCTCCCGCAGCCGCTGCGTGAGCACGTGCGTGGCGTCCACCAGCACCTGGAGGGCGGAGATCCCGGGCCGCGCGGAGTCGTCGACCGCCGCCCGCACCCGGCCCACCGCCTCGGTCTCGACCGCGACGGCGAGCGCCTCCTTGCTCTCGAAGTGGAAGTGCAGGGCGCCGTTGCTGACACCGGCGCTGCGGCTGATCGCGGTCAACGAGGCCACCGCGAAGCCCTGCCGGTCGAAGGCCTCGGCCGCCGAGAGCACCAGCCGGCTGCGGGTGCGGACGGCACGTTCCTGTTTGGGCGTCAAGAGAGCTCCTGGCATGGGCCTTCGGGCGCGCGCACGGCGCCGTCAGGAGTCGGGGCGGCTCGGTGCGCCCCGCGCAGCGTGAGGGGAACCGGGCGGCGGCGCACCGCGGTACGGCCGCCCGGGGACAGCCCCGCACACACCTGAGCGGAGCAGCCGACCGGCGCCCCGGGCAGACCGCGGGGCCCGGCGGGCACCACGATACAAACCGCCGGACCCGCTTGCCAAGTCAAAGCAGACCGTTCGCCTTGTTTTTCGGCCACACCCCTCCCGACCGGACCCCACGACCCCGGGAGCAGGCACGAAAAACGTGCCGGGCGCCCCGTTCGGGAGGCCAGGCACGCGATCGTCAAGGGAGCCGGCAGCGCGACTCGGGGCGCGAGCCAGGGCGCGTTTGCAAAGTCGCGTCGGATGAGGCCGCGGCGTTGGGCGCCCGGCTGGGCGTGCGCCCGGATCGCCCTCGTACTGGGTCGTACTTGGGTGATTCGGGCGTGCGTTCAGCTGGGGGCACCGCCCGGCCGAAGGCTGGGGGAGGATGCACGGCGTCGCGGCCCCGGCGGACTTTGCAAACGCGCCCTAGGCGACGTCCGGGGCGGCTGCCTCCGCGGGCTGCGCCGCCACAGCCGCGGCGGCCACCTTCTCGATCCGCGCCTCGCTGACGTCGATCCAGGTGAGCATGGACGGCGCGACGATCGTGGGCAGGACGTGGTTCCACATCACCGAGATCCGCCGGCCGAGGTCCCGGCGGTCCGACATGACCCGCGAGACGGCCTGCAGACCGGTGAAGCAGCCCACGATGAAGTCGCCGGTCTCCTTGGGGTCGACGTGCGGGAGCACTTCGCCGCGCTCCTTGCCCTCGGCCAGCAGCCGCGCACAGATGTCGCCCCAGGCGCCGAACGGGTTGGCGTCCGAGAAGTCCACCGCGCCCTGATCCAGGGAGAGCCGGGTGCCGGCACGCAGGATCGGGTCGTGCACCAGGCCGTGGGCGACCAGCATGGTCAGGTCGACCAGCTCCTGCGCCTTGGAGCCCGACTCCGGGACCGCCACCTGCATGGTCTGCTCGGCCAGGACGCCCCGGGCGAGGTCCTCCTTGGAGGTGAAGTGGAAGTACATCGCCCCCTTGGTGACCGACGCCCGGGCCAGGATCTCGGCGACCGAGGCGGCCTCGAAGCCGTACTCGTCGAAGACCGACGCGGCCGCGCGCACGATCGCGTTCCGGGTGCGGACGGCCCGCTCCTGCCTCACTGCCATGGGGACTCTCCTGTCATACATCCGCCCCCTGAGGGCGATCCGGTCGGCCAGCCTAGTGACCTTCACATCCGGCTACCAAAAGAACCGGTTGGTATGTATCTTACTCGACAGGGGTGGAGCTGCCGCCCCCAAGACACTGACATTCATGGGGGATTCGTGTCTGTTGTAACGCTTCCGCGCGACATCATGCAGCCCACCGCGGTTCCCGCCCGGCGCGCCATACCGGGGAGCCGCCGCCCGGCGGCCGAGGGAAACCGCCTGACCAGCACTGTTCCCAGGGAACTGGTGCACCGGGCGGCCGTGGCCGAGGTCTTCCTGACCGGCTGGAGCCGCACCGCCGACAACCGGTTCGCGCTGACCGGCCAGTGGCCGCGGGCGCACAGCTACTTCACCCCGGTCAGCCGGCACTACGACCCGCTGCTCACGGCCGAAACAGTCCGACAGGTCGGTACTCTGCTCGCGCACGCCGAGTTCGGCGTCCCGCTGGGCGCCCAGTTCCTGATGTGGGGCCTGCACCACAGCGTCCGGCCCGGCCGGGCCGCGGTCGGCGCCGCGCCCGCCGACCTCGAACTGGACGTGATCTGCTCCGACATCCGGCGCCGGGGCAGCCGCCTGGTGGGCATGCGCTACGAGGTCACCTTCTACTCCGGCGGCCAGGTCATCGCCTCCGGCGGCGCCGCCTTCGACTGCACCAGCCCGGAGGTCTACCGGCGGGTGCGCGGCGAGCGCCGCACCGCCACGGCCCTGCGCCCGCTGCCGGCCGCCCTCGCGCCCGCCGTGGTCGGCAGGTTCCTGGAGAGCGACGTGGTCCTCTCCCCCACCGCCGAGCCGCTGCGCTGGCAGCTGTGCGCCGATGACCAGCACCCCATCCTGTTCGACCACCCGGTGGACCACGTCCCGGGCATGGTGCTGATCGAGGCGGCCCGCCAGGCCGCCCAGGCCATCGACCCTGCAGAACCGTTTCTGCCGGTCCGGATGAAGAGCGAGTTCCACCGCTACTGCGAACTCGACCGCCCGTGCTGGATCGACGCCGAGCCGCTGGCCCCGAACGGGTCCGGCGAACGCGCGGTCCGGGTCACCGGACTCCAGGACGGCGCCCTGGTCTTCAGCTGCGTCCTCGGCGCCCCCGGCACGCCCGGAACCGGCACCCCCGGCTCCACCCGGTGACGCCCGCCCACGGCACCGCCCCCCGGATCCTGATCACCGGCGCCGGCGGCTTCATCGGACGGCACGTCGCCGCCGCCGCCCGCACCGTCCCCGGCGTCCGGCTGACCCTGATGCAGCATCAATCCTCGCTCAGTACGGCACACTCCGGCGCCGCGCACGTCCGCGCCGACCTCACCGATCCGGCCACCCTGGACGGCATCTGCGACGGCATCGACATCGTGCTGCACTGCGCCGCCCGGATCGCCGGGCCCGCCGAGGCGGTCGAGGCCGTCAACGAGCACGGCACCCGCGCCCTGGTCGAGGCGGCGCAGCGGCACGGCGTGCGCCGCCTCGTCCAGGTCAGCACGGCGTCCGTGTACGGCCGCGGCACCTTCCGCGACGCCGGGCCCGAGAGCCTGGCTGTCGCGCCGGGATCTCCCGCCAGCCGCAGCCGCGCCGCCGCCGAACGGATCGTCCTCGACGCCGGTGGCACGGTCCTGCGCCCGCACCTGGTGTTCGGTACGGGGGACCGCTGGGTGGTCCCCGGGCTGGCCCGGCTCCACGGGCGGCTGGCCGCGTCCGTCGACGGCTGGCGGGCCCGGATGTCGGTGGTCGACGTGTCCGACCTCGCCCGGGTCGCGGTCGCCGCCGCCACCGCGCCGGCCGGGCTCCCGGGCGCCTGGCACGCCAACCACCCCGTCCCGGTGACCTGCGCCGAGCTGTTCGACGCCCTGGTCCGGACCGTCGGCCTGCCGCCGGCCGCCGAGGACATCCCGGCCGCCGAGGCCCGCAGACGGCTCGCGGAGGAGCCCGTCCTCCTGCACCACCTCGCCATGCTCTCCACCGACCACTGGTTCGCCAGTGACCGCCTGTGGCGGGAGTCCGGCTGCCCGGAAGGTACCGGGCTCGCCGACTCCCTGGCCCGCCACGCCCCGTGGTACCGCGAACAGCTCGGGCTCACCCGGGCGGACGGACACCCGTCGACGACCTCGCAGTAGCCGCCCCCGCCCGGCTTTCCCGGGCCGACGCGCCAAGGCCCCGGTGTGCACCCACCGGGGCCTTTCGCTGTCCGCCGAGCCCCGCGCACGGCCGGTCGAACCGCACACCGAACAGAGCGAAGCGAACAGACAGAACAGATGGACCACCCGCCGATGCACCCGCACTCCCCTGCCGCACCCGCGATACCCGCCGTACCCGCTCCCGCCGGCGCCCCCGAGCTCACCGACGCGCCGCAGCTCGCACCGCCCGCCGCCCAGTGGCTGTCGACCACCACGGGCCGGCTCAGCCGCGACGGACACTCCTGGATGCAGGCCGTGCACTGGGCCCTGGAGACCCGCCTGCACCCGCGCCTCGGCGCCACGACGCTCCGACTGGCGCTCCTGTTGAGGGATCTGACGCCGTGTAGGCCCGGCGTCGCCTATCTGATGCGCCGTCTCGCCCTGGGCGAGCGCATGGTCCAGTACCACCTGGCGGCGCTGCGCGAGTGCGGCCTGCTCGCCTACCTGGTCAAGGGCGGCCGGATCCGTGGACTGGGCTGCCGGGCCTCGGAGTTCGCCCGCTGCATCCCGCTCGCCTTCGACCGTGCCCTGGGCCTGCGGACCCTCGGTTCGGGGCCCCACCGCCGCCTGGTCGGCATCGCCGAGCACGGCCGCCGGCGGATCGCCGCGCTGTCCCGCAAGGCGGCCCGTACCCGGCGCCGTGGGCGGCCGGCCGGACGCCGTCATTGCACCCCAATGCGGGTGGGTACTTCTCATACGATCTCTGCGGACCGTACTACTCACCCCTCCGAGGGGAATCGGGTGACCACGGCGGAAGGTTCGACGGCGCACCCGGAGGCCGGCCACCGGCCGAACACCGTCCGCCGCCGCTTCGCGCTGGCCGCCGAGCTGGTCCGGATCGTGCCGTGGCTGCACCGCGCCCCGGTCGCCAGGGTGGCCTGGCTCGCCCGGTCCGCCGCGGACGCGGGCTGGAGTGCGGACGAGGTACGGGCCTGGCTGAACCTCAGGGACGCGCCCCGGGACATCCGGCGCCCGGCCGCCCTGCTCGCGTACCGGCTGCGCGGCGCGACGGAGATCTGGGCAACGCCGCGTCAGCGTGCCGCCGCGCTGGAGGCGGACCGCGACAGCGCGCGTTCCGCGGCGGCCCGCCACCGCACGTACGACTACCACGGCGGCCCGGGTGACGAGGGCCCGTCGCCGGCGGTCCGGGCGCTCCTCGCCGAGGGCATCCGGCAGGGGCTGGCGGCCCTGCGCGCCCGCGAGCAGGAGTACGCGGCGCGGGTGGTGCCCGGGCACCGCGACCGCCCCCGGCGCAGGCCGGTGCTGCGCGAACCGGAGGCGGTGTTCGCCGCCGCGGCGCCGGTGGCCGCGCAGGTCCCGCCCATCGAGGTCTACCGCCGGCTGGCGGCCGGGCGGCGCCCGGGGCCGCGCCGTGGCTGACCGGACCGCCGGCCCGCCGGCCCGGCCGCACGGGGACCGCCTGGCCCGGCACCTGATGCCGTGTCGGGTGCCGGAGCCCGTCCGGCGGACCTTGCCGGGCGCGCGGCGCCGGATCACCCCGTCCGGACGCACACCCGAATCGCCCGAGCACGTCCAGTACGAGGCCGACTCGGGCGCACGCCCGGACGGGCACCCGACGCCGCGCGCCGATCCGACGAGATCTGCCGGACGGGTTCTAGAGGATCGTGAATCCGCCGTCGACGGCCAGCGTGGCGCCCGTGACGTAGGAGGCGCGCTCACTGCACAGCCAGGCGGCCGCCTCGGCGATCTCCTCGGGTTCGGCGGTCCGTGGCTGCGGTGTGGCCCGGTGCAGCATCTCCTCGGCGCCCGGGTTCTGTGCGAACCAGTCGGCCACCATCTCGCTGCGGGTCGTCCCGGGCGCGATCGCGTTGACCCGGATGCCCTGGCCGCCGTACTCCGCGGCGGCGGCCTTGGTCAGGCCGATCACGGCGTGCTTGGACACCACGTACGGCGCGGCGACCGGGGTGGCGACCAGGCCGCCGGTGCTGCTGGTGTTGACGATCGCCCCGCCGGTGCCGCCCGCCAGCATCGCGGCGATCTCCGGGCGCAGGCAGTTGAACACCCCGCGGACGTTGGTGTCCATGATCTCGTCGTAGACCTGGTCGTCCATCAGGTGCAGCGGTGTCCGGCCGACGCCGTAGCCCGCGTTGTTGAACGCCGCGTCGAGCCGCCCGAAGCGTTCCACCGCGAACTCCACCGCGTGCACCGCGTCCTGGGAGCGCGTCACGTCGGCCGTCACGTACTCGGCGCGGGCGCCCTGCGCGCGCAGCTCGTCCACCAGGGCGGCGAGCCGCTCCTCACGGCGGGCGGTGAGCACCACCGCCGCGCCCTCGCGTGCGAAGACCCGGGCCGCGGCGGCGCCGATGCCGCTGCTCGCACCCGTGATCAGTACCGTCCTGCCGGACAGGAATCCGTGTTCATCAGCCATTCCCCGAGTCTTTCATCCGTTGATCACATCCATGGGCGCAGGTCCGCACCGGCGCCGGGCCGGGGACCACTGGCGTTCCGGCCCGAGGCCAGCTCCCCGGGGCCAACTCACCCATCCCGTAACCGCCTTGCGGACCGCTCGCACCGACTACCCCTGAACGGTGGCACCATGCGCATCTCCCTCATCCAGCTCGACGTCGACCCCGCCGAGTCCCTCCCCGACCGGCGCCGACGCGTCGCGGACCTGGTCCGCGGCCTGCCCGACTCCGACCTCGTCGTCCTGCCCGAACTCTGGACGGTCGGCGCGTTCTCCTTCGACGACTTCGCCGCGAGCGCCGAGCCGCTCGACGGTCCGACCCTCCGGATGCTGGCCGCCGCCGCGGCCGACGCCGGCAGCCGGGTCCATGCCGGGTCGATCGTGGAACGCGACGACCGGGGCCGGCTCCACAACACCTCACTGCTGCTGGGGCCGGACGGGCAGTTGCAGCGCACCTACCGCAAGATCCACCGGTTCGGCTTCGACAGCGGCGAGGCGGTGCTGATGGAGGCGGGCAGCGAGATCGTCACCGCGCCCGCCGGGCCGACCACGCTCGGCCTGGCCACCTGCTACGACCTGCGCTTCCCCGAGCAGTTCCGGCTCCTGGTCGACGCGGGCGCCGAACTCCTGGTGCTGTGCGCGGGCTGGCCCGCGGCCCGGCTCGGCCACTGGTCGGTGCTGGCCCGGGCCCGCGCCGTCGAGTCGCAGGCGTACGTCCTCGCCTGCGGGACGGCCGGTACCCACGCCGGGGTGGAGATGGCGGGGCACAGCCTGGTGGTCGACCCGCGGGGTGAGGTGGTGGCGGAGGCGGGGGCCGCCGAGCAGGTCCTCACCGTGGACATCGACCCCGCCCTGGTCCGGACCGTCCGGGCGGACTTCCCCGCCCTTCGCGACCGCGTCCTCGCACTGCCCCTGCCCGCACCCCTGCCGACGGCCTGAGGCCGCGGGGTCCCGGGCCGCGGGGTCCCGGACCCGGCCCGCCGGTCCGGTCGCGTGTCCGTGGGACGGACGGGCACGCGACCGGACGGGCCGGCCGGCGGCGTCACAGCGGATCGATGTCCGAGGTGTCGCCGTCGACGCGGATCCACCGGGTGATCCCGAGGTCCCGCAGGAAGGAGACGTCGTGGCTGACCACGATGAGCGCCCCCTGGTAGGCCCGGAGCGCCTGCGTCAGCTGGCGGATGCTGGCGAGGTCCAGGTTGTTGGTGGGCTCGTCCAGCAGGAGCAGCTGCGGCGGCGGCTCGGCGAGCAGCAGCGCGGCGAGCGTCGCCCGGAACCGTTCCCCGCCGGAGAGCGTGCCGACCTCCTGGTCGGCCCGCCGGCCCCGGAACAGGAAGCGGGCCAGCCGGGCCCGGATGGCGTTGTCGGTGGCCTCGGGGGCGAACCTGCCGACGTTCTGGGCCACCGTCAGCCGCTCGTCGAGCAGGTCGAGGCGCTGCGGCAGGTAGCGCATCGGGACGCCGACCTTGACCTCCCCCGCGACGGCGGGCAGTTCGCCGGTGATGGTCCGCAGCAGCGTGCTCTTGCCCGCGCCGTTGCGGCCCACCAGGGCGATCCGTTCGGCTCCGCGCACCTCCAGGTGGGCGCGGGTGCCGTAGCGGAGCTCCACCTCGGAGAGCGTGAGCACGGTCTTCCCGGCCGGGACCGAGGTCTCCGGCAGGTCGACCCGGATCTCGCGGTCGTCGCGCACCGCCTCCTCGGCCTCGGTCAGCCGGTCCTTGGCGTCCTCGAGGCGCTCCAGGTGCATGTTGCGGTGCTTGCCGGCGGCCACCTGCGCCTGCCGCTTGCGTTCCTTCATCACCACCTTGGGCTCACGCTTGGTCTCGTACATCTTGTTGCCGTAGCGCACCCGCCGGTCCAACTTGATCCGGGCGTCGGCCAGTTCGCGCTTCTGCCGGCGGACGTCGGACTCGGCCACCCGCACCATCCGCTCGGCCGCCTCCTGTTCCACCGCGAGGACCCGCTCGTACTCGGCGAAGTTGCCGCCGAACCAGCGCACCTCGCCGTCCCGCAGGTCCGCGATCTGGTCCACCAGGTCGAGCAGTTCGCGGTCGTGACTGACGATCACCATCGATCCCTTCCAGGCGGCGACCGCGTCGTAGAGCCTGCGGCGGGCCTCCAGGTCGAGGTTGTTGGTCGGCTCGTCGAGGAACAGCACGTCGGGGCGGCGCAGGAACTGCGCGGCGAGGCACAGCAGGACCGACTCCCCGCCGGAGAGTTCGCCGATCCGGCGCTCCAGCGGTACGTGGGTGAGCCCGAGGCGGTCGAGGGTCGCCCGCGCGCGCTCCTCCACGTCCCAGTCGTCGCCGACCACGGTGAAGAGTTCCTCACGGGTGTCGCCGGCCTCGATCGCGTTCAGTGCGCGGCGGATCCCGGCGATGCCGAGCTGCTCCTCGACCCGGACCTCGGCGTCGAGGACGACGGTCTGCGGGAGGTAGCCCAGCTCGCCGGTGACCTTGACCGAGCCGCTCGCCGGGGTGAGTTCCCCGGCCATCAGCCGCAGCAGGGTGGACTTCCCGGAGCCGTTCACCCCGATCAGGCCGGTCCGGCCGGACCCGACGACCAGGGAGAAGTCGTCGAGGACGGGGGTTCCGTCCGGCCAGGCGAAGGTGAGCTCGGAGCAGACGACGGAAGTGTTGGCCATGGACATGGAGCCTCCTGAGGAGTCATGGGCCCCGGCACGGCGGGGCGGCGATCACGGAGCGACATCGCCGGCCCCCGGTGGTTCCACGGGGAGCGGCTGTCGTACGGCGGGCCCTGACGGCCCGTCGGCGGGAGCGCGGCACGCACCACGGGGGGTGCGGCGTGACATGACCTCAGAAGAGCAACGGCCTTCTCCAATGAACGGCGGCAGTTCTTCTACAGCGTATACCTATCTCCCCGGATCCGCTCCCCCGATTTCCGGCTCCGCCCGGATCCACCGCCGCAACCCGCCCCGCGCGGCGCCGGGAACGGGCCCCGGTCACCGACTCGACCTGCGCGGACGCGAATCGGCGCGGGCAGCACCGAAGCTGCCCGCGCCGACCGTGTCCGCCCGGGGACCACCGTCCGGAATGCCGTCCGGCTACGGCTGCGCCGCCCGGCCCGCGAACTCCAGGGCGGTGACCGAAGGACGGTAGGCGGACAGCGGCGGGACCCTCAGCACGAACGGCAGCAGGGCGCCGACCGCCCCTCGCCCGCCGGCCGGCCGGACGTCCCGCACCACGGCCACCGCCGCACTGGCGGTACGGAGCTTCGCCCGCTCGTCCGCGTCCATCGCCCACGGCATCGGGGGCGCCTGGTAGCTGCCGGTCCGCAGCCGGCCGCGGACCGACAGCGCGCCGAACCACCGCGGCACCGCGTCGAGCAGGAAGGTCGCGCCGGGGAAGGCCTCCGCGCAGCCCGCGATCAGGGCCTTCACCTGCGGCGGCCGGAGGTACATGAGCAGGCCCTGGGCGGTGATCAGCACCTCACGGCTGCGGTCCACCTCCTCGGCCCACCGCAGGTCGGTGGCGTCGGCGGCGAGGTAGCGCTGGCGCGGGCCGGGCGGCAGCAGCCGCTCGCGCAGTTCCACCGCCTCGGGCAGGTCCACGGTCAGCCAGTGGGCGCGGCCGTTGTCGACCCGCCAGTACTGGGTCTCCAGCCCCTCCCCCAGGCAGACCACCGTGCCGCGCGGCTCCCGGGCCAGGAAGTCCAGCACCTCACGGTCGAAGCAGGACGCCCGCAGCGCCTGCAGCTGGGCCTGGACGGCGCTGGTGCCGAACCGCTCGGCGAACGGGTAGTCGATCCGGTCGACCAGTTCGACGGCCTTCGGGTCGTGCAGGATCCGGTCGGGCCGCCGGGCCTCGACGGCACGCTGGTAGAGGGTCCACAGCGCGGTCCGTGGCACGTCCGCCAGGTCGGCCTTGACCTTTGTCGGCTGATCGTCCGTCATGTCCCCGCTCCTCCACCCGTCCGGTACCCCGGCATTCTGACATCCGCGCGGGCGCCCGGCCGTGCACCGCCCGGGCGCGGCGTCCGCGGTCGGGCCGGGTCAGCCCACGCTGAAGGCGCCGTCGGGCGGCGGCGGCGAGTCCTCGGCGTGGGCGTCGGTGACCGGGCGGGCGCCCCGGGCGAGCCCGGCGAGCTCGTCCGCGTCGGCGAGCCTGGCGGGGAACGGGTCGGCGGCCACCCGGCGGCTCAGCTCCCGGACCGGCAGCTCGCCGGTGGAGCCGGCCAGCAGGATGTTGCCGTAGCGGCGCCCGCGCAGGACGGCCGGCTCGGCGATCAGGCAGGTCGACGGGAAGACCCGGCGCAGGGTCGCGGCCTGCGCCCGGGCGAAGGCCAGCGGCGGGCCGTCGGCGAGGTTGGCCACGTAGCAGCCGCCGGGGCGCAGAGCGGCGGCGGCCAGCTC
Organism: Kitasatospora sp. NPDC048540; assembly: GCF_040651175.1. NCBI lineage: Bacteria > Bacillati > Actinomycetota > Actinomycetes > Kitasatosporales > Streptomycetaceae > Kitasatospora > Kitasatospora sp. NPDC048540. Next base: position 41,666 of record NZ_JBEZIR010000050.1, on the reverse strand, counting down.
CAGGAACTCTACGGTGGTCAGGTGGGCCGGGGTGCGGGAGCCGTGGAAGACGTCGGCGACCAGCAGGTCCGCGGCGGCCGCGGGTGCCTCGGCGAGGGCGGCCCGGGCGTCGCCGACGGTGACCTCGATGCCGTCCGGCCAGGGCAGCAGGTCGGCGACGAAGCGCACCAGCGGCCCGTCCACCTCGACCACCCGCTGGCGGGAGCCGGGCCGGGTCGCGGCGAGGTAGCGGGGCAGGGTGAGGGCGCCGCCGCCCAGGTGCAGGGCGGTCAGCGGCCGGCCCGCCGGGGCGATGGCGTCGGCGAGGTGGGCGAGGCGGCGGACGTACTCGAACTCCAGGTGGGTCGGGTCCGCCAGGTCGACGTAGGACTGCGGGGTGCCGTCGAGGGTGAGCAGCCAGCCGCCGTCCCGGTCGAGGTCGGGCATGAGTTTGGCGGTGCCGAGGCCGACCGCCCGTTCGACCGGGCGGGGTTCGGGCGCGGAGGCGCTCACGCGGTGGTCGCCGGGGCTCGGCGGGGCAGGTCACGGCGGGTCCCCGCGGCGGCTGGTCTCGGCATGACGGCAGCATAGGCCCCGGTGGCCCGGCCGGCGCCACGCACCGGGCTACCGACCGGTATGGTCGTGCTCGCAGGGCAGCTGGTCCCCCGTCACGGCAGGTCGAGGCAGAGATTATGGGTGCGGCAGACGTGGAGTTCCGAGAAGACATCCTGGGTACCCCGTACGAGGCGGCCGAGCTGCCGCTGACCGCCGACGAGGAGGGGCCGGTCACGGCGACCCTGGTCCGGCGGCCGGTGCCCGGTGCCACCCGCGCGGTGCTCTACCTGCACGGGTACACCGACTACTTCTTCCAGACCAACCTCGCCGACCACTTCGTCTCGTCTGGGTTCTCGTTCTACGCCCTGGACCTGCGCAAGTACGGCCGCTCGCTGCGGCCGCACCAGTCCCCGAACTTCGTCCGCGACCTGACCGCGTACGACGAGGAGCTGGACGAGGCGGTCCGGATCATCCGCGAGCAGGACGGCCACACCCGGCTGCTGGTCAACGGCCACTCCACCGGTGGTCTGGCGGCCGCCCTGTGGGCCTCCCGGCGGGCCGGGCGCGGCCTGGTCGACGGGCTGTTCCTGAACAGTCCGTTCCTGTCGATGCCGGCCGCGCCCGCGGTCCGCACCCTGGGCGCCCCCGCCCTCGAGGCGCTCGGCCGGTTCGCCGCCACCCGCAAGCTGCCGGCCCCGCTCAACCCGCACTACGTGCACAGCCTGCACCGCGACCACCGCGGCAGCTGGGACTTCGACCTCACCCTCAAGCCCGCCGAGGGCTTCCCGCTGTACGCGGGCTGGCTGGCCGCCATCCAGCGCGGCCACCGCCAGGTCCGGCAGGGGCTGCAGATCGACTGCCCGGTGCTGCTGATGGCCTCGACCGCGTCGACCGTGACCAACAAGTGGGACCCGGCGCTGCTGCACACCGACGCCGTGCTGCGCGCCGACGACATCGCCGCCCTGGCGCCGCGGCTCGGCCGCCACGTCACCACCGTGCGGATCGAGGGCGGCATGCACGACCTGGTGCTGTCCGCGCCGCCCGTCCGGGAGCAGGTCTTCGCCGAGCTGGACCGCTGGCTCGACGCGTACTTCCCGGCCGCGCAGGGCTGAGCCGCCCTCGCCGTCGCACGTGTTCAGACGTCGCGGCGCGCGTCCAGGACCGGGCGCAGCAGCGTGAGCGGCTCGGTCCAGTCGAAGGTGCGGCCGGCGGTCTCCTTGCCGGTGACCGGCGGCTGGGTCCCGATCAGCACGCCCATCGAGCGCAGGGTGTCCAGGTTGGCCCGGTAGGCCGGGTGGGCGGCCTGGGCGGTGTTCAGGCAGGGCTGGACGGCGACGGGCGTGCCGAGGCCGGGAGCCTCGCAGAGGATGCCGAGGGCGAGGGTGTCGGAGATGCCCGCGGCCCACTTGTTGACGGTGTTGAAGGTGGCCGGGGCGAGGGCGACGGCGTCGGCGGGCGGCAGCGGTCTGGGGTCCCCGGGCCGCCGCCAGGCCGAGCGGACCGGGTGGCCGGTGAGCTCCTGGACGGCCTGCGGGTCGATGAAGGCGAGCGCCGGCGGCGTGGCGACCACCCCGACCTGCCAGCCCTCCCGCTGTGCGGCGCCGATCAGGGTGCCGACGCCCTCGGCCACCCCGGCCGCGCAGACCACCACGTACAGGAAGGGTGCCCGGCCGCCGGTCATGCGCGTCCCCGGGCGGACCGCCACTCGTCGGCGAGCAGGCCGAAGTACACCTCGTCGATGAACTCGCCGTACACCCAGGCGGAGGCGCGCAGCGTGCCCTCCTCGGCGAAGCCGGCGCTGCGGGCGGCGCCCCGCATGGCGGCGTTGTCGGCCAGCGTCTCGATGGCCAGCCGGTGCAGGCCGCGCACGGCGAAGCCGTACTCGCACAGCACCCGGACGACGTCGGTGCCCAGGCCCCGGCCGCGGAAGGCGGGGCGCAGTGACAGGCCGAGGTGGCCGACCCGGTTGTGCAGGTCGATGCCCCAGAGGTTGGCCTCGCCGGCGAGCTCGCCGGTGGCGGCCTCGACCACGGAGAACGCCGCGGAGGTGTCGGCCGGTGCCGCCGGGGTGAACGGTGAGTACGGGCCGGCCGCGACCGGCCGCCAGGGCTTCGCGCTGTCGCGGCAGCGGTTCAGCACGTCGTCGTAGAGGTCGCCGTGCAGGATCGGGACGTCGGCCTCGGTGCGGGCCCGGAGGGTGACCTTCTCGCCTTGCATCATGCGGCCAGTGGTACCGAAGGCCACGGCACGACCGCAAGCGAATTGCCGGCCCCGGCCGGATCAGCCCTGGTCGGGTCCGGATCAGCCCTGGTCGGGGCCGGGCGGGCCGCCGCCGCGCCGGCGGGTGCCGGCGGTGCCGCGCAGCACGGAGACCACCCCGAGGGCGGCCGCGCTCAGCGGTACCGCCAGCAGGGCGCCGATGATGCCGGCGACGCCGGAGCCGGCCACCACTGCGATCATGATGGTGGCCGGGTGGAGTTCGACGGTGCGGCTCTGGATGACGGGCTGGAGGATGTTCCCCTCGATCGCCTGGACCGCGAGCACCACGCCGAGCACCCACAGTGCGGTGCCGAGGCCCTCGTCGGCCAGGGCGACCAGGACGGCGGCGGAGCCGGACAGAAAGGCCCCGATGAACGGGATGTAGGCGCCGAGGAAGACCAGGGCGCCGAGGCCGGCCGCGCCGGGGACCCCGAGGGCCACCAGGCCGATGGTGATGAAGGTGGCGTCGATCAGCGCGATCAGGGTGGTGCCGCGCATGAATCCGGCCATCGCGTCGAAGGCCTGCCGGCCGCAGGCGATGACCTTCTCGGCGGCCTCGCCGGGCAGGTAGGAGCGGACCAGGTCGGGGCTGCGGTGGCCGTCGCGCAGGAAGAAGAAGACCAGTGCCAGGCCGAGGACACCGCCGGTGGCGACCTGGGTGGCCAGGCCGAGGCCGGAGACCACGCCGTCGGCGAGCGAGCTGACCAGTCGGCTGCCGGAGCCGGAGGCCTGCTGGAGGGCGTGCTGGATCTTGTCGCCGAACGGGCCGAGCCAGGAGGCGATCCGCGCGCCCGCGTCCTGCAGCGCGGTGGCGATCTGCGGGGCGCTGTGCACCAGCGAGTTGACCAGCAGGGCGAGCACGCCGAGGACGCCCAGCACCAGCACCACGCAGGTCAGGCCGGCGGCCGCGGCCCGGCCGAGGCCGTGGCGCACCAGCCAGGGCACCGCGGGGTAGAGCAGGGCGGTGGCCAGCAGGGCGAGCAGCAGCGGGACGGTGGCGGCGCGCAGCGCGACGAAGGCGTAGACCACCAGGGCGGCCACGGCGATGAACAGGATCACCGCGGCCGACCAGGCGGCGGTGGCCCGGACCGCGGGCGGCAGCCAGCGGTACGGGCGGCGGTCGTCCTGGGCCGGGCCGCCCGCCGGGGTGGGGGGCGGGGGCTCCGCCGACATGGGCACCTCCGCGTTGGCCGGCCAGTCCCGATCGACCGATCTCAGCAGATGATCAGCCGATCCGCCCGAATTGACCCGTTCCGTGGCGCGTCCGGTGCGATCGGGTGGCGCCCCTCGGACGGGGGCCGGTCAGGCGGGTGGCGGCAGCGGCTGCTCGGTCCAGACGGTCTTGCCGTCGGCGGTGTACCGGGTGCCCCAGCTGCGGGCCAGCTGGGCGGCGATGAACAGGCCGCGGCCGCCCTCGTCGATGGTCCTGGCGTGCCGCAGCCGGGGTGCGGTCGCCCCGGCGTCGTGGACCTCGCAGCTGAGCGCCCGGTCCTTGATCAGCCGCAGCGACAGCGGCGGCTCGCCGTACCGGACGGCGTTGGTGACCAGCTCGCTGACGATCAGCTCGGCGGCGTACCCGGTCTCCTCGTCCACACCCCAGCGGGCGAGCCGGTCACGGGCGTGGGCCCGGGCGATGGCGGGGGCCGTGCGGTCGGCGGGCAGCAGCCAGTCGGCGACCAGTCCCGGGTCGACGGCGTGGGTCCGGGCGAGCAGCAGGATCGCGTCACCGGCCGGGGCGGCGCCCTGCCCGGGGCCGCCCAGCAGGCCGTAGAGCGCCCGGTCGCATTGGTCCTGGAGCGGGGCCGCCGGGTCGTCGAGGACGCGGCACAGCGCCCCGGGACCGGCGGCTGCCGGGCCGGCCGCCAGCAGGGCCGGGGTGTAGAGGGCGAGGACGCTGCCGTCGGCCAGGGTGACGACGGCGATCGGGAAGGGTTCCTCGTCGGTGCTCCCCAGCGACGGCCAGCCGCTCACCTCGGTGACCGTCGTCGTGCCGTCCGGGGAGACCAGCACCGGCGCCGGCTGCCCGGCGCTGGCGATGGTGCAGTTGCGGGTGACCGGGTCGTAGACGGCGTACACGCAGGTGGCGGAGAGCGGCTCGCGGTGCAGCGGGTCGCCGGACGGCAGGCCGGCCCGTTCGGCGGCCAGGTGGACGGTGGTGTCGTTGAGGCGGGCGAGCAGTTCGTCGGGTTCCAGGTCCTGGGCGGCCAGGGTGTGGATGACGGTGCGCAGCTCCCCCATGGTGGTGGCGGTGTGGATGCCGCTGCCGGAGACGTTCCCGACCACGAGAGCGGTCCGGGCGCCGGGCAGCGCGATGGTGTCGAACCAGCCTCCGCCGCCCCCGCCGGGCACGTGCAGGTGGGCCGACTCGACGGTGGCCCGCTCGGTGGAGTCGGTGGGCAGCAGGCGCCGCTGCAGGGTGGCGGCGATGGTGTGCTCGCGGGCGAAGCGGCGGGCGTTGTCGATGCACAGCGCGGTGTGCGCGGCCAGGTCCAGGGCGAGGTCGACGTCCTGCTGCTCGAACGGAGGGAGCTCGGCCCGGTAGAGGCTGAGCAGCCCGAGGACGGTGCCGCGCAGCACCAGCGGCGCCGAGATGAGGCTGTGGGCGCCGGACGCCCGGATCGCCTCGGCCCGGCGCGGGTCGATGGCCAGCCAGGGCGTGTCGGGGCCGAGCGAGGTCAGCCGGGGCCGCAGGTCGGCCACGCTCTGCGCGTACGGGGTCGGCCAGGGCAGGGTGCGGACGTCTCCGACCGGGTAGGCGGGGGCGTCGGTGATGCCGGCCCGGACCTGGTAGGCGGCGCGGCGCAGCGGTACGTCCTGGCCGAGCGGGCCGAGCGGGGGCTCGTCGCCGCGGACCACGGCGTCCACCACCTCGACCACGGCGAGGTCGGCGAAGCCCGGCACCAGGGCGTCGGCCAGCTCCTGGCAGGTGATCACGGTGTCCAGGGTCCGGCCGACCCGTTCGCGGACCCGGTCGAGAGTCCGGACCCGGGTCCGGGAGGCCTCGCGTTCGGTGACGTCCACGGCGGTCACCGCCGCGCCCAGCACCTCGCCGTCCGGTCCCTCCAGGCGGAACGCGGAGACGTCCGCCGACCGGATCCGCTCGGGGTCGGACTCGGGCCGGACGCGGACCAGGAGCCCCTGCACCGGCTGGCCGTCGGCCAGCACGCTGCGCAGCATCCGCTCCAGGGCACGGGCGTCCTCGACGTCGTACGCGTCGATGAGCAGGCGGCCGATCATCCGCTCCTCGGGGACGCCGCGCAGGTTGCGGGTGGCGGTGTTGACCCGGACGATCCGCAGGTCGGTGTCGAGGAGGTGCAGCCCGACCGGGGAGCGGGTGAACAGCGCGTCCAGCAGCGCCTCGCGCAGTCCGTCCCCGGCGGTGGTGCCCTCGGGGATCCGGCTGACGGCCCAGGCCAGGCCGCCGCCGGGGGCCGGCGTCGGCCGTACCCGCAGGTCGACGGCGACGTGGTGGCCGTCGCGGTGCCGGAGCACCGCCCTGGCCGGTCGCCCCTGCCCGTCGGCGGCGGAGGGCGGCTCCGCCGCCAGCACGGTGGCTGGCCGGCCCAGCACCTCGCCCGCCGGGTACCCCAGCAGCTCCTCCGCCCGCCGGCTCCACCGGGCCAGCGTGCCGACGGCGTCCACGACCATCAGCGGATCATCATGTGCCACGTCACCACCTCTACCACCAAGCTTGCCCGACCCACCGCCGGCCCCGGGCGGGGGCGGCGGCCCCTCCCCCGGACAGCCCTGCCGGTCTGCGGGAGGCGCCGGCGGGTGCCGTACCGGTGTCGGAGCCGCAGCTGCGGGCCGGCGGCGGAGGGTACAGAGGAATCCGACGGCGGCCGGGGCTCCTGCGGTCGGGTTCCGGTGCGGTACCGGCACCGCCCGTACGACCTGCCCCTACGAAGACCGCAGTGCGGACGCCCGCCGGGAGGGAGGGCGGTCCGGCCGGGCCGGGTACCGCCCCGCTCAGCCGTCCTGCTCGACCGCGACCCGGCCGCGGTCGTCGCCGCCGAAGGCCAGCACCCGCGCGCCCTCGCGCTCGACGCCGGCCAGGTCGGCCCGGCCGAGCCGGGTGAAGGCGCGGACCCGGAGCACCCCGTCGTCCCCGGTCCTCCAGGCCCCGGCGACCAGCCCGTCCACCAGGACGGAGCCGAGCACGATGCCGTTCTGCGTCATGATCCGCGGGCGGTACTCCTCGGGGAGCACCCGGGTGCGGTCGGCGTGCGAGAGCAGCAGGTTGTCGAAGGGGGCGAGCAGCCGGACGGGCGCGGGCACCGAGGCGTCCGGGCGGGGCGCGTCCGGCAGGTCGTACAGGGTCCGGCCGGCCCGGTCGCGGAAGGTGACCAGCTGCGGGGCGAGCCGCTTCAGGACGGCGGCGAGTCCGGTCAGTCCGCACCACTTCTGCACGTCGGCCGGGCCGGCCGGGCCGAACGCGGCCAGGTAGCGCAGCACCATCGCGTCGGGCGCGGGCCCGGGGTCCAGCGGGCGGCCGAGCCAGTGCTCGGCGGTGGTGTGCGCGGCGGGTCCGCCGCGCCCCCACAGGCCGCGCGGCGGGACCTGGACCAGCGGCAGCCGGCAGCGGGCCGCCTGGGCGAGCGCGGCCGGGTCGGCCCCCGGGTCGTGCTCGGCCAGCGCCGCGCCGAGGTGCTGGAAGGTCATCGGCTCCGCCTCGACCAGGGCGCGGGCGCGGGCCGTCACCCGGTCCAGGTCGACACCGGGCAGCCGCTTCCCCCAGTTGGAGCCGAAGGCCCGGTCGAGGACGGGCTGCAGCAGCGGGCGCAGCGTCAGGCAGTCCTCGGCGGTGACCAGGTGAATGGTGCCGCGCTGGAGGGCGATCCGGACCACCCGCCGGTCCTCGATCGGCGCGGTGAGGTGCTCGGGCCGCAGGCCCTCGATCCGGGACAGCAGACCGAGGTACGGCGGCTCGGGCGCCGCCTGGGCCTGCAGGCCGACCAGGTGGCGGATCATCGCGAGCGGGTCCGCGCCGGAGCGTTCGAGCAGGTGCTGGCGGGCCAGCAGGGCGCGGCCGAGCTCCCGGGGGCCCAGCCCGTCCTGACCCGCGGCACTCACCGGTGGCCGGCCGCGCGGTCGATCACCGAGCGCAGCAGCGCGGGCCGGTTGGAGGTGAGGGAGTCGACCCCGGCCCGCAGCATCCGCCGCATGGTGCGGCGCAGGTCGACGGTCCAGGTGGAGACGGTGAGGCCGGCGCCGTGCGCGGCCGCGGTGAACCCTTCGTCGACCAGGCCGAACGGCGGGTTGATCGCGTACGGGCGAAGGTCCGCGAGCAGGGCGCTGACCGGCAGGGTGGGCTGCTTCCAGGTCAGTGCCACCTCCGCGGCGGGGGCGAGTTCGCGGATGGCGAGCATCGCGGTGACCGGTCCGCAGAAGGCCACCCGGTCCTCGGCGCCGAACGCGGTGACGGCCTCCCAGGTGGCGGCCGCGGGACCGGCCGTGTCGAGGTCGATCAGCAGCCGCCCGGCCGGTATCCCGTCGGTGGCCTTCAGCACCTCGGTGAGGGTCGGCACCCGCAGGCCGGGGCTGCCGAGGTCGGCGAGCTGGTCCAGGGTGAGGCGGGCGACGGCGCGCGGGTCGCCCCAGTGGCGTTCCAGGGTCGGGTCGTGCAGCAGGACGGGGACGCCGTCACGGGTGAGCTGGACGTCGACCTCGACGACGTCGGCCCCGGCGGCGAAGGCGGACAGCACCGAGGGGACGGTGTTCTCGCGGTGGCGGTAGGGGTCGCCGCGGTGGGCGACGGCGAGCACGCGGCTCATGGCGGGGCCTTCCTCGGGGCTCGGGCGGGGCGGCGTTCGGGGCCCGGGGCAGGGCCGGTCGGGCCAGGTCGAGGGCGGGTCGGGCACCTTCAGGCGCGTTCGATGACGACGTTGGTCGACTTGATCACCGCGATGGCGGGGGCGCCGGGCACCAGACCGAGTTCCTCCGCGGAGTCCCGGCTGATCAGCGAGACCACCCGGAACGGTCCGGCCTGGATCTCCACCTGGGCGGCGACGTCGCCGAGCACCACGTCCGTGACGATGCCGGGGAAGCGGTTGCGGGCCGAGGACGGGCGGCCCTCGGCGGCGGCGTTCTCCGGTCTGGCCAGCTCACGGGCGAAGGCGGCGAGCTGCGCGCCGGGGACGATCCGGTGGCCGTGCTCGTCGCGCTCGGCGCCGACCCGGCCCGCGTCCACCCAGCGGCGCATGGTGTCGGCGCTGACGCCGAGCATCGCGGCGGCCTCGCCGATGCGGTACGAGTGGACCGGCCGGTGGGGCTGGGCCATGGTGCGCTCCTGCGGTGATCGGAAGGCTGTCGCCGCCATCCTGCCCTACCGGGGGACGGCCTGGCGACGCACCGTCACCTCGCGGGTCGCCCACCCGCCGTCCGGGTGTTCCTCACTCGCCGCCGAACAGGTCCCGGCGCACCGCGTCACCGGCCGTCAGCAGCGCGCCCGCCAGCACCGCGCCGCCGCCCGCCGTCCCCGCCCGCACCTCGGTGGAGAACGGCGACAGCCGGGCGAGGCGCCGCTCCACCCGGGCCGCCAGGTCGGCGCCGCCGGCCCGGCCCAGTTCGCCGCCGAGCACCACGCACCCCGGGTCGAGGACCACGCAGATCGCGGCGGCGCCGATCGCGATCCGCTCGGCCAGCTCGTCCAGGAAGGCCGCCTCCCCGGCGGCGACGGCGTCCCGCAGCAGGAGTTCGGCGCGCCGCACCGGCCCGGTGGCGGCCGGTACCGGCAGCCCGTGGCGCTGCGCCAGTTCGGCCACCGCGACGCTGCCGACCAGGGAGTGGAAGCCGCCCTCGCAGCCGGTGGCGCTGGGCAGCGCGGTGGTGCCGGGGACCGGCAGGAAGCAGATCTCCCCGGTGCCGCCGGACGCGCCGCGGCGCAGCCGGCCGTCCAGCACCACGGCGGCGCCGACGCTGTGGCCGAGCCAGACCAGCGCGAAGGTGTCGCGGTCGCGGGCGGCGCCGAGCCGGTGTTCGGCGATGCCGGCCAGGTTGACCTCGTTCTCCAGGATCACCTCGGCGCCGTCCAGCGCGGGGCCGCCGGCGCCGGCCCGCAGCGCGGCCAGCAGTTCGGTGTGCCAGCGCGGCAGGTTGCCGGAGTTGTTGAGCGCACCGGTGGCGGGGTCGACCAGGCCGGGGGCGCCGACCGCGACGGTGTGCAGCCGGTCGGCGCCGGCCTCGGCGGCGGCCGCCAGCAGGGCCCGTACCGTGCGGGCGGCGAAGTCCTCCTCGCCGGGGCCGGCCGGGATCTCGGCGGTGGCCAGGGTCCGGCCGGTGAGGTCGGCGACGGCCAGGGTGACGCCGGTCGCGCGGACGTCGATGGCGGCCAGGTGGGCACGGTCGGCGACCAGGGCGTACAGCCGGGCGTTGGGGCCGCGCCGGAGCTGGGCGCTCTCGCCCGCGGGCGCCACCAGGCCGGCCCGCTGGAGCCGTTCCAGCAGGTCGGCGACGGTGGGCCGGGACAGGCCGGTGAGGCTGCGCAGCTCCGACGCGGTGAGCGGTCCCCGCTCCAGCAGGAGGTCGAGGGCCAGCCGGTCGTTGATGGCGCGGGCGGTGCTCGGGGTGGCCGTACGCGCGATGGTCATGAAGCTGCATCCTTCCAGAGGTTTCTATCAGGGTCCCTTCCTGATAATTTATCGGTGCGCCGGCGGGCCGGTGGCACCGTGGGAACACAGCCGGAACGGGGAGGGCCAGGGAACATGGGGCAGCAGCTGAAGGACGTCCGCCGGGCCAGGGCGAGCATCGCCCTGGTCTTCGCCGTGCACGGCGCCGTCACCGGCACCTTCGTCACCCGCATCCCGTGGATCCAGGACCACCTGGACCTCAGCCCCGGCCGGCTCGGCCTCGCCCTGGTGCTGCCCGCGGTCGGTGCCTCGCTCGCGATGCCGCTGGCCGGGCGGGTCGTGCACCGGTACGGCGCCCGGGCCGCCGTCCGCGGCCTGCTCACCCTGTGGTGCCTGTCGCTGGCCGTCCCCGCCCTCTCCCCCGACCTGCCCGCCCTGTGCCTGGCCCTGTTCCTGTACGGGGCGACGGCCGGGATGGCCGACGTGGCGATGAACGCCCAGGGGGTCGAGGTCGAGGAGCGGCTCGGCCGGTCGATCATGTCCGGCCTGCACGGCATGTGGAGCCTCGGCGGACTGGTCGCCTCCGCCTTCGGCGTGCTGGCGGCGCACCGGCAGACGGATGCCCGGCTGGAGTTCGCCGTCACCGCGCTGGTCCTGGCGGCGCTGGCCCAGCCGGTCTGCGCGGGACTGCTGGACGTCCGGCCGCGCACCGGCGAACAGGCGCCGCCGCGGTTCGCCCTGCCGCCGCGGGCCGCGCTCACGATCGGACTGGTCGGCTTCTGCGCGGTGTTCGCCGAGGGCGCCTCGATGGACTGGAGCGGCGTCTACCTGCGGGACGTCACCGGGTCCTCGGCCGGGACGGCCGCGGCCTGCTACTCGGCCTTCGCCGGCACCATGGCCGCCGCCCGGCTGGCCGGCGACGCCGTGATCCGGCGGCTCGGCCCGGTCCGCACGGTCCGCCTCGGCGGCGCCCTCGCGGCCGCCGGCGGCCTGCTGGTGGTCCTCGCCCGCACCCCGTACCTCGCCATCCCGGGGTTCGGCCTGATCGGGATCGGCATCGCCGTGGTGGTCCCGCTCGCCTTCGCGGCCGCCGGCCGGGCCGGCGGCAACCCCAGCCAGGCCATCGCGGGCGTGGCCACCATCACCTACACCTCGGGGCTGGTCGCCCCCGCGATCGTCGGCGGCATCGCCCAGGCCAGCTCGCTGACCGTCTCGTTCGCCGTGGTGACCGCCCTGTGCGCCGCCCTGGTCGCGAGCGCCCCGGCCCTGCGGCAGCGCCCGGCGGCGGAACCCGAGCCGGCGGCCGACCTCCAACGGGCCGGCTGAACCGCGACCGGCGGCCGCCCGCGATTCCCACCGGCGCCGCCCGCCGTGCGATGCTCCCCCGGTGAGCAGCGCAGCCGTCCCCCGCAACCCGATCGGCGCCCATGTCCCCGTCGCCGGGCGCGGCCTGGCCGGGACCGGCCTGGCGTACGCCGCGAAGGTGGGCGCCGAGGCGGTGCAGGTGTTCGTCGCCAATCCGCGCGGGTGGGCCACCCCGGCCGGGAACCCGGCCCAGGACGAGGCGTTCCGCGCGGCCTGCGCCGAGCAGGGCGTCCCCGCGTACGTGCACGCGCCCTACCTGATCAACTTCGGCTCCGGTTCGGCCGCCACCCGGGAACGCTCCGCCGAATCGCTGCGGCACTCGCTGCTGCGCGCGCACGCGATCGGCGCGCTGGGCGTGGTGGTGCACACCGGCTCGGCCCTGTGCGAAGGCGGCCGGCCGGCCGCACTGGCCCAGGTCCGCGCGGACGTGCTGCCGCTGCTGGACGAGCTGGACCGGCGCGGGGAGGACGTCCCCTGGCTGCTGCTGGAGCCCACCGCAGGCCAGGGCAGCTCGCTCTGCTCGCGGATGGCGGACCTCGCCCCGTACCTCGAGGCGCTGGAGCACCACCCGCGGGTCGGCGTCTGCCTGGACACCTGCCACGCCTTCGCGGCCGGGCACGACCTGGCGGAGCCGGGCGGCGTCGCCGCGATGCTGGACGAGCTGGTGGCGGCGGCCGGACCGGGGCGGCTGCGGCTGATCCACGCCAACGACTCGATGGACGTGGTCGGCGCCCGCAAGGACCGGCACCAGAACATCGGCGCGGGCCACATCGGGGCCGAGGCGTTCCGCGTGCTGATGGCACACCCGGCGACGGCCGGGGTCCCGCTGGTCATCGAGACCCCGGACGGCCGCCACGACCCCGACCGGGTCGAGGGCGTCCGGCACGCCGCCGACATCGCCCGCCTCAAGGAGCTGCGCACCGACGGGCCGCTGCGCACCGACGCGCCACCGAGCGACGACGGGCCACCGAGCGACGCCCCACGGACCGACAGCCTGCCCACCGGCCACCTGCGTGGGCCCGCCGCCCGGACCGCTGGCTAGGCTCGTCCCCGTGCCCAAGCTCCCCGGCCTCCCCGCCCTCCCGCCACTCGGCCGCGCCGTCCGGCTGCGGCTCGCGCTGCTGGTGGCCATCCTGGCCGCCCTGGCGGGCTCGCTGCTGCTCTGGGACCCGGCCGCGGTCCTGGCCGGCGCCACCGGCCCCTGGCGGCTGCCGGTCGCCATCGCGGCGTACGCCGTCGGCACGCTGGCGTTCGTCCCCAAGCCCGCGCTGAACGCCGCGGCCGGCCTGCTGCTCGGCGTCGGCGAGGGCCTGACGATGGCCATCGCCGCGACCACCCTCGGCGGCGTGCTGGCCTTCTGGCTCGGCCGGGCGCTCGGCCGGGACGCGCTGCGCCCGTTCCTGCGGACCAAGGTGCTGGCCTCGCTGGACCGCCGGCTGACCGAGCAGGGGTTCCGCAGCGTCCTGCTGCTGCGGATCGTCCCCGGGGTGCCGTTCCAGGCGGCCAACTTCGGCTGCGCGGTCTCCGGGGTCCGGTTCTGGCCGTACACCTGGGCCACCGCGCTCGGGGTGGCGCCGGGCACCGCGGCGTACGTGGTGGCGGGGGCCAGCGCCGGTTCGCCGGGCTCCCCGGCGTTCCTGATCTCCAGCGCGCTGATCGTGCTGATGTGCGTGCTCACCGTGGTGACCCTGTGGCGGGCCAGGGCGGCCGCCCGCGCCTCGGCCGCCCGGGACGCCGCGCACCACCCGGCCACGCCCGTCCCCGATGTCCCGGCCGTCCCGGAGCGCGCTACCGCCTGATCGAGGGGTGCCACTCGCCGAGCGCCCGCAGCACCGCCGTGTTGGCCACCATCACCACGCCCAGGACCAGCGCTCCGGTCGGCCGGCCGGCGAACGCCAGGGCCGCCACCGCACCGCCGAACACCAGCACCTGGGTCAGGTACCAGGCCGGCGCCGACCGCACGGTCGCCTTCGGCGAGGCGTACCTGCCCCACAGCAGCGCGGCCGCCAGCGGCAGCGCCACCGCCAGCAGGACCCGCACCGCCAACGGGCCGTCCACCCGGTAGCCGCCCGCCCCCAGCGCGACCAGCGCGGCCAGCTCCAGCAGCAGCCGGAGCGCCAGATTGCTTCCCCGCAGTACCGCACGCACAGTGCCCGCCCCCGTCCCCGGCCGCCACGGCCGGAACGCGGGCCATCCTAGGAGCTGCGCGCAGGGCGCACCACGGGTTGCGGGCCACCGGCACCGGCTCACCGCAGGCCCCCGGCCCCACGCGCTTGACCCGCCAACTGGTTAGCTGCCATATTACTTGCCATGAGCAAGGGCACCCCGGACGCACCGGGCACACCGGGCACTCCCGAGGAGGAGTCGCCGACCCTCGACCAGGCCCGCCGCCAGCTGCGGCACTACGGCCTGGACGCGGACCCGCAGGCGGTCCTGGTCGCGGTCCGGCTGATGTCGGCCGGGGCGCGGCTGGGCCAGGCGGCCGAGACGCACTTCGCCCGGTACGGGCTGTCCACCGGACGCTACCGGCTGCTGGCCGACCTGGAGGACAGCGGCGGCGAGAAGTCGCCCTCCCGCCTGGCAGCCGGCCTCGGGGTGTCCCGGGCGACGGTGACCGGGCTGGTGGACGCGCTGGAGCGGGACGGACTGGTGGTCCGGCGCCCCTCCACCGAGGACGGCCGCGGCGCCGTGGTGGTGCTGACCGCCCGCGGGGCGCAGCGACTGCGCGACCTGGCGCCCGACCACTTCGACCGGCTCCAGGCGATGGTCGGCGAGCTCACCCGCGAGGAGCGCGCGGTCTTCCTGGACCTGCTGGCCCGGATCACCCGCGGCATCGGGGCGCTGACCGAACCGTAACCGGGGCCCCGGCCGCACCACGTCCACCCGGCCGGAGCCCGGCCCGGAGCCTTCACGCCCATATAGTTAGGCACCTAATTAGACCGCCTGCTCGACCCGCAGGCCCGCCGAGCAACACCCCGAGCAACACCCCGAGAACACCCGGAGGAACCCCATGGGAAAACGCAGGGACGCCCCACCCGGCCGGCGGCCGGTGCCGCCCCGCTTCCGGCTCCGCCGCGAGGTGCTGGTCGGCTACGCCGCGCCCGCGCTGAGCGCCGGCGCCGGCGGCCTGATCAGCGGGCAGCCGGGCCTGACCCTGGCCGCCTGGACCTCGATCGCCGGCACCTCGGCCCTGTCCACGGCCCTGACCGGCGGCTGGCTGAGCCGCCGCGCGCCGGGCCGCCGCTGGGCCAGGACCGTGCCACGGCCCCTGCTGGCAGCGGGCTCCGCCCTGGTCGCGGGCGCCGTCGCCGCCCTCGCCGCCCAGCTCGCGACCGGCCCGTTCGACGTCTGGACCACCGCACACCTCGCCCCCTGGGCGGGCCGCCTCCAGCTGGACCTGCCGATCGCGGCGGCGCCTGCGGCCGCCATCGTCAGCTGGCGCTGGCGCAGCGCCGAACGGACCCGGACCGTCCCGGGCCCGACAGCACTCCCGCTCTCCCCGACCGGGGAGATCCCGACCCGAGAGGACCACCGATGATCGTCGTCATGGGAGCCACCGGATCCACCGGCAGCGCACTCCTGCACCGCCTCACCTCCCTGGGCGTCCCCGTGCGCGCCCTGACCCGCGACCCCGCCCGGCTGCGGGCCCGCCTCGGCTCCCCCACCGGCGGCTCACCCGCCGCCGGCGTCGAGATCCGGGCGGCGGACGCCGCCGATCCCGTGACGCTGCGGGCCGCGTTCGAGGGCGCCGACCAGCTCTTCCTGACCATGGCCAACAGCCCGGCCCAGGCCGCCCTGGAGGGCAACGCCGTCGAGGCCGCCGCCCGCAGCGGAATCCGGCACGTGGTCAAGCTCTCCGCACCGGGCGTCGGCGCCGACTCCCCCGTCGCGATCTCCCGCTGGCACCACGCCGTCGAGCAGCAGTTGCTCGCCTCCGGCCTGCCGCACACCCTGCTGCGCCCGTACGCCTTCATGCAGAAGCTGCTGCTGCTCGGCCCGGAGATCGCGGCACGAGGTGTGCTGTACGGGGCGATGGCCGACGCCCCCTGCAACTACGTGGACTGCCGGGACATCGCCGATGTGGCCGCCGCCGTGCTCACCCGGCCGGAACTGGCGGGACGGACGTACACCCTGACCGGGGACCGCGCCTACAGCCACCCCGAACTGGCGCACCTGCTGGGCACTCTGCTCGGCCACCCGGTGCGCCACCTCGACCTGGGTGCCGAGGGCCTGCGCCGCCACCTGCTCGAACACGCCGGGATGCCGGGCTGGCTGGCCGCCCATGTCGCGGAGATCCAGCAACTGGCCGTCGACCGGCCGGAGACGCCGACCACCACGGTCGCCGGGATACTCGGCCGACCGCCGCGGAGCCTGGAGGCATTCCTGCACGAGCACCTCGGGGCGTTCCGGCCGGGACCCGCCAGGGATACCCGGTGAAGATGTCCGGCGACGGTGCCGGAAAGGGCCCCGGAAGGAGTCCGGAAGAACTCCGGACGGACCCCGGCATGGCGTCGGAACGGGATGCCGGAAAGGCCGCCCGGTAAAACTGCTGGCCGGTCCGGGAAGCGGCGAGCATCATGACGGGCATGACGACCATTTCCCGGATCGACCCCCCGTTCGCCGCCGACGAGAGCGCGATGCTGCACTCGTGGCTCGACTACCACCGCGCCACCCTCGCCCTGAAATGCGAGGGCCTGACCGACGATCAGCTGCGTGAGCGTTCCGTGGAGCCGTCCTCGCTGTCGCTGCTCGGCCTGGTCCGGCACATGGCCGAGGTCGAGCGGCACTGGTTCCAGGCCGTGCTCGACGGGGTCGACCTCGGCGAGCAGGGCCTGTACTGGACCAAGGAGGACCCGGACGGCGACTTCGACAACGTGGCCACCGGCGACGTGGCCGCCGACTTCGCCGCCTGGCGGGAGCAGGTCGAGCTGGCCCGGCGGTCCGCGGCCGGCGTGCCGCTCGACGCCGTGGGCAAAGGCCTGCGCCGGGGCGAGGAAGTGACGCTCCGGTGGATCCTGATCCACATGATCGAGGAGTACGCCCGGCACAACGGGCACGCCGATCTGCTCCGCGAGCGGATCGACGGCGCCACCGGCGAGTGAACCCGTTACATGATTGTTGACAGATAGTCAACCAAGGCCTGACGCACACCGATATGGTCTACGCGCGCAACCACCGGCGGACCTGGGGCGTCGCATGGATCATCCGGACAATCACGGATTTCCCGCTCGCCACAACCCGTCCGGCGGTCGCGAGCGGGCACCAGACCGGTGATCAATGCGATACTCGGACAGTTCCAACAAGTGGATGACGTGTCAAGAAGGCACGGAAACCCGGGGGACGCGTACGGGACGGGACAGGGAGGCGCGGCATGGGAGCACTTCGCGACGAGCACCACAACGGGTGGCTGATGCCCTCCGGGAATTACCCGGCCGCGGTGTACGAGGAACCGTGGGACTCCGAGGAGACCCTGCAGAACGCGGTGCCCGCACCCGCCAAGATCGTCTCGCTGCGCCCGACCGGGTTCGAGTCCGCCCGTACCGTCGGCGAGCACATCCGGGCCTCGGTCCCGGTCGTGATGGACCTGACCGAGATGAGCGAGGCCGAGGCCAAGCGCATGGTCGACTTCGCCTCCGGTCTGATCTTCGGCACCCGGGGCGGGATCGAGCGGATCGCCCGCCGGGTGTTCCTGCTCACACCGGCGGAGGTCGAGGTCACGGTGATCGACCGCCCGCTCGACGACACCGGCTTCTACAACCAGAGCTGACCACGCCCCGAGCGGTACCACCGGGGACGGCACCCGCCGTCCCCGGTTTTTTGCTGCCCGGAGCCGGGCCGGCTGAGTCGGCCGTCAATCTCATGAGACATCGATGTCTCAGTTGCTCTACACTCGATTCATGGCAACCGACCGTGACTCCGTGCTCGAAGCCGCCGTCGGCGTGCTCTCCCGCCGCCCCACCGCCCACCTGGACGAGATCGCGAGGGCGGCCGGCATCAGCCGCGCCACCCTGCACCGGATCTTCCCCGGCCGGGAGGCACTGATCCGCGAGGTCGGCACGCTCGGCCTGCGCCGGTTCGCCACCGCCCTCGACACCGCGATGATCGAGGAGGGCGACGCGCAGGCCGCGCTCAGACGCCTGATCGACGCCGTCGTCCCGGACGCCGCGCTCTGCGCGCTCCTGGCCGGCGAGAACCAGCTCTACGACGACCCGGGGATCAACGAACTCTGGGAGATCCAGGACGCCCGGGTCCGCGCGCTCTTCCTGCGCGGCCAGCAGGAGGGCGTGTTCCGGATCGAACTCTCGGCCGGCTGGCTCAGCGAAGCCTTCTTCGACCTCGTCGCGGGCGTCGGCTGGGCCGTCCAGGACGGACGCCTCGCCCCCCGTGACAGTGCCCACTCGCTCGCCGAACTCTTTCTCGGCGGCGCTCTCAGGAGACCTGATAACTCATGACCGGCAAGCCCCTCACCCACGCGGGCGCCCGGCGTCGCTGGGCCGGTCTCGGCGTGCTCGTGCTCGCCGTCACCCTGGTCGCGGTCGACGCGACCGTGCTGTCGCTGGCCATCCCCTCCATCAGCGAGACCCTCGACCCCAGCGGCACGCAGCTGCTGTGGATCGGCGACATCTACTCCTTCGTCCTGGCCGGCCTGCTGGTCAGCATGGGCGCCCTGAGCGACCGGATCGGCCGCAAGAAGCTGCTGCTGGCGGGGGCCACCGCGTTCGGCGCCGCCTCCCTGCTCGCCGCGTACGCGCCCACCCCTGGCTGGCTCATCCTGGCCCGCGCCCTGCTGGGCGTGGCCGGCGCGACCATCATGCCGTCCACCCTCTCGCTGATCCGCACGCTCTTCCCGGACGCCCGGGAGCGGGCCACCGCGATCGGCATCTGGGGTGCCGGCGCCACCGCGGGCGCCGCGCTCGGCCCACTGGTCGGCGGGGTGCTGCTGGAGCACTTCTGGTGGGGCTCGGTCTTCCTGCTGAACCTGCCGGTGCTCGCGCTGCTGCTGGTATTCGGTGCCTGGCTGCTGCCGGAGTCCAAGGACCCCAAGCCCGGCCGCTGGGACGTGCTGAGCGTGGCGCTCTCCATGGTCGGCGTGATCGGCGTGGTCTACGCGATCAAGGAGGCCGCGGCGCACGGGCTCGGCCAGTGGCCGGTACCGGTGGTCTTCGCCGTCGGCGTCACCGCCCTGACCGTCTTCGTCCGCCGCCAGCTCCGGCTGGAGACCCCGCTGCTGGACGTGCGGCTGTTCGCCGAACCGCGGTTCACGGCAGCCGTGGTCGCCTCGCTGACCGCGCTGATCGGCCTCAGCGGCGTGATCTTCTTCATGTCGCAGTACCTGCAGCTGGTCCGGGGCCTCAGCCCGCTGACCGCCGGGATCGCGGAGATGCCGGCCTTCGTCGGAGCGGTCGTCGGCGGGCTGCTGACGGCCCGGTTCGCCCGCCGGTTCGGCCACCGCGCCGCCCTCACCACCGGTCTGCTGGCGATGGGCCTCGGGATCGGCCTGCTCGGCCTGGTCCACCAGGACACCACCTACCTGCTGCTCGGCGCCTCCTTCCTGGCGGTCGGCACCGCCGAGGGCGTGGTCTACACGCTCGCCTCCGACCTGGTGCTCGGGGCCGCCCCGGCCGACAAGTCGGGCGCCGCCTCCGCCGTCTCGGAGACCGCGTACGAGCTGGGCACCGCGCTCGGCATCGCGCTGGTCGGCTCGGTGCTCACCGCGATCTACAGCGGCACCGTGGCCGTCCCCGCGGGGACGGACCCGGACACCGCCGCCCGGGCCGCCGAGTCCATCGGCGGCGCGGTGGAGGCGGCCGGTTCCCTCCCGGCGCAGAGCGGCGGGCAGCTGCTGCACAGCGCGAAGGACGCCTTCGTCCAGGGCATGAACACCTCCGCCTGGCTGGCGGCCGGACTGCTGCTGCTCTCGGCCGCATTGTCCTGGTACCTGCTGCGCCCACGGCGCCCGCGCGGCGGGGCCGCGTCGACGGCCCGGCCGAGGGCGGCGGCCGACCGGGTCGACGCCTGACCGGTCGGCCGGCCCACCCCGGGCTGCCGGGAGACGCCGGTCGGCCGGCCCACCCCGGGCTGCCGGGAGACGCCGGTCGGCCGGCCCACCCGTCGGCCGGCCGGCTCAGCGTGCCTCGACCGGCCACATCGCGGCCACCGTGTCGTGGACGAAGTCCACGCGAACAGCCCGAACACCAGCACACCCACCACGCAGCCGACGATCACCCCCACCGCGGACAGCCCGCACAGCAGGGCGATGATCCGCCCGGCCGAACGCGCCGCCGGATCGTCCGGTCCGCCGTCCCCGTCATCCTCGCCGTACGCCTTGCCGTCCCCGTCGATGGCCATCGGCACCCCCTGGGGGGGGTGCCCGGCTGCGCGCGTCCCGGAACCGCCGGCGGGCGCTACCGCTGCGCCCCTGGGTCCGCGTCCACCTCCAGCAGCAGTTCGATCAGGGTGCGGACCCCGAAGCCCGTACCGCCGGCCGTCCACTCGCCCTCGTCGCCGTCGGCCAGGGCGGTGCCCTGGATGTCGAGGTGGGCCCAGGGGACGCCGGGCGGGACGAACTCCCTCAGGAACAGCCCGGCCAGCAGTGCGGTGCCGTGCCGGGTGCCGATGGTGTAGTTGACCAGGTCGGCGACGCGGGAGGCGAGCTGGCCGCGGTACGCGTCGGGCAGCGGCAGCGGCCAGTTGGGCTCGCCGGCGCGTTCGCCCGCCGCCATGACCCGCTCGGTGAGCGCCCGGTCGTTGCCCATCAGGGCGGCGATCCGGCGGCCGAGCGCCACTGCGGCCGCGTCGGTGAGGGTGGCGAGGTCGATGATCGCGTCCGGCCCGCTCTCGCCCGCCAGCAGCAGCGCGTCGGCCAGGATCAGCCGGCCCTCGGCGTCCGCGTTGCGGATCTCCACCGTGGTGCCGTCCCGCATCCGCAGGACGTCGCCGATCCTGGTCGGATCGGCATTGGGCATGTTCTCGGTGAGCGGGAGCCAGCCGTCCACCGCCACCGGGCAGCGCAGGTCGGCCAGCACCGACATCGCCCCCAGGACGGCCGCCGCTCCCGCCATGTCGGCCTTCATGTCGGCGAGTTGGGCGTTCGGCTTGAGGGAGAGGCCGCCCGCGTCGAAGGTGACACCCTTACCGACCAGGGCGATCCGGCGGCCCCCCGGCCCCGCACCGGCCGGACCCGCACCGGCCGGCCGGTAGCCGAGCCGGACCAGCCGGGGCGGCTCCAGCGAGCCGCGGGCCACGCCGAGCAGCCCGCCGAGCCGCTCGGCCGCGATCCGCTCGCCGTCCCAGACCTCGCACTCCAGACCGGCCCCGGCGGCCAGTTTCGCCGCCCGCTCCGCGAAGGTGCGCGGGGTGAGCACCCCGCCCGGCTCGTTGACCAGGTCGCGGGCGAGCAGCACGGCCTCGGCACGGCGGCGGCCGGTGAACAGCGAGGCCTGCGCCCGTGCCTGCTCCTGCGGCCCGGCCAGCACGTCGACCCGCTGGTCGGGCGCCGGAAGGCCGCCGCTGCGGTACCCGGCGAAGCGGTACCCGCCGAGCAGGTAACCCTCCGCGAGCTGCCCGAGGTCGAGCGCGCCGGCCCGGACGGCGAGCCGCCGGTAGCCGGTCACGGCCCGGGCCAGCCGGGCCGCCGCACCGCGCACCGCCGCGCGGTCCGCCCCCGCACGCGGGCCGAGGCCGAGCAGGACGGTGACCGGCCCGCCGTCCGGGCCGGGTAGCTGGAGCGTGCGGCCGGCCGTCCCGTCGAACCCGGTGCCGGCCAGCAGCGCGGCCGGCAGCCACCCGGGCAGCTCCCCGGTGTGGACCGGCACCACCACGGCCTCGGTGTCGTCCGCGGGTTCGCCGAGCACCCGCCACCGCACGGTCATCCGGCGGCCCTCGCCGAGCGCCGGGCCGCGCCCCAGGCCTCCAGCCCGGCCAGGTACTGCCCGGCCGCCCCGGCCATCCCGCCCGCCGCACCGGTGGCCGCCCAGCCCCGGGCCGCGGAGATCGCGTACGGGTCGAGCCGCAGCACCTGGAGGTAGCAGTCCTCGGCGAGGACCGGCTGGCCGGCCGCGGCGAAGCAGTCGGCGGCGGCCGCGTACCCGAGCGCGGTGGAGACCGGGCCGAGCCGGGCGGTGCGCAGGAAGCTGTCGGCCGCCTCCCCCGGCAGCCCGCGCTTCAACAGGCTCTCGCCCACCTCGATGTGGGTCTTCGGCTCGTACGGGTCGAGCGCCAGCGCCTCGGCGACCAGCCGGTGCCCGGCCTCGTCCTCGCCGAAGGCGTAGCACTCCTTGGAACGGCTCTCCAGGCAGGCCCGCAGGTTCTCCCGGCGCAGGAACTCCTGGTAGGCGCCGTCGGCGGTGAGCGCCCTGGCGAGTTCCTCGGCCCGGTCCATGTCCTGCCGCAGCAGCGCGCGGTCGCGCTGCAGGAAGGGCACGTAGCTGACGCTGCGGTAGAACCGGCTCTCCAGCATCATCTTCTCGAACGGCGGCCGGCCCTCGTCCGCGAGGAGCTCGGTCAGGGCCTCGTCGGCGGTCTTGCGCCAGGCCAGGGCCTCGTCGAGGTCCTTGGTCTCCCGGGCGTGGAACACCACCGCGAACACCGCGATGGTGAAGCGCAGCCGGACCGGGCAGGCCGGGTGCCGGGCGATGGCGAAGGAATTCCTCGGCGCGACCACCCGGCGGCCGACCGAACCGACATACCTGACGGTGTCCAGCCAATGGTGCAGCCGGAGTTCCTCCGGGGTGGTGAGCCGCTCCGGCGGGATTTCCGGCAGCAGCTCGAGAACGAGTCTCCCGAATCCCAGCCGGTAGAGCACCACCGCGATCCGGTGCTGCGTCTCGACATCCGATCCGGCGAAATCATCGAGCCATGCGCAGAGCTTCTCCCACGCCGGTGTGCGCAACCGCTCGGGCAGGTCGGCCGGGTGGTCGACGGCGAATTCGGTGAGTCCGGACTCGCGGATCAGATTGCTCCGGAATGCGGGCGGCATGAGCCGCTGCCAGTTCATTTCGGGGCGGCCGCCGCGTTCCGCGAATTCGAAGGCGAGCGTCGGCAGGTCGGCGTACAGGCCGGGCGAGCGGGATTCCCCGAGGTTGAAGTACGCGGCGTACATCCGGTAGTGCCAGTTGTTGGTCCAGGGCTGCCCCGGCTCGGCCAGCGAGGCACGCCTGGCGACCTCGGCCATCGGCTCGTCGCCGGCGTCGCGGCAGGCCTCGACCAGCCGGTCCCGGGTGAGCGTGGCGCGCGGGGCGGCGCGGAAGGCGCGTTCGGTCAGCACCCGGGCGAACTCGCGGTGACCGAGGGTGCGGGCCGCACCGGCCGCCTGGAGCAGCGCGTACGCGGTGCCGAAGGGGCCGAGGCGGGCCGCGTGCAGGTAGCCGGCCAGGGCGCGCTCGTGGTCGCCCGCGCGCTCGGCGGCCTGGGCGGCCTGCATCCGGATCTTGACGCACCAGGGGTCGGCGGCGGTGCCCTCCTCGATCGCCTCCCGCTCGGCGTCGGTGTCGCCGAGCCGGACCGCGATCTCCACCCGGCGGTCGATCACCCGGCGCCGCGACTCCAGCAGCACCTCGGCGTCGTCCGGATCGTCGGTGCGCAGCTCCGCGACGGTTGCGCGGGCCTCGGTGAGCAGGGCGTGGGCGCCGGTGAAGTCACGCCTGCGCTCGGCGTACATCACCTCGCGCAGGGCCAGCCGGACGGTCAGGATCGCGTGGTCGAACGGGGTGAGTTCGGCGTTGATGTCGGCCAGCAGGGCGCGGGCGCGCTCCAGGTGGGCGGGGATGGCGCGGTCGTCGCCGGAGTGCCGGGCCAGCAGGTAGCCCCAGCCGGCGACGGCCTGGACGTGGGTGACGGTCGGGACCGGGTCCTCCACCAGCGGCCGGTAGGCGGCGACGGTCCGCGCGGACAGGCCCTCGGAGCCGAACAGTGCGACCGCCCGGGCGGCCTGCAGGCCGGCCGTGACCGGCTCCCGGCAGGCGTCGGCGGTGAGGTCCTCGGGGGCGAGCTCCAGGACCGCCGGCAGCAGGCAGGCGGCGACCAGCCAGTGCGCGAGTCCGGTGCGCGCGGTCGGGTCGAGGTCGGCGCGGTGCCGGTGGGCCTCCGCCATCCGCCGCCAGGCGGGCGAGGCCAGTTCCTCGGGCAGGTCGGTGGGGGCGGCGGCCCGGTAGGCCGTCAGCCCGGACTCCTCGACCAGCAGCTTGCGGTAGCTGGCGGGCATGGTCATCCCGAACCGCAGCGCGGCCGGCGAGCGCTGCTCGAACCGGCGGGCGGCCAGCAGCGCGGCCCGCGCCTGGACGGCCGTGAACTCGGATTCACCGCCGTCGAAATAGGGCCGGTGCACCTCGAACGTCAACCAGCTCGGCGCATTCGCACCGACGGCCCCACGACTGAAATCCCAGCGCTCCACGGGCGGATTCCCCCTCCTATTTCTCCCGCCGGAGGCACGCCCCCCGGCACGCGGCCGAAGGGCGTGCCCGCAGTGGATCGGATCAGGCTGCGTCGTCGATCAGACAGGTCCAGCAGTCCGCTGCACCGGTGCTGATCTCGACCTCGTCCGCGAGGGACTCCCAGGACTCGTAAGCCATTTCGCAACTCCTTTCACCGAATTGCCGGGATCCGGATGTCCGGAAACCGTTTGGGTGCTCGAAAGCTATGACACCCCGTCAGGCAGCGTCAAGGCTTGAGAGTTGCCAATCGGCCCAGCAGGAGTTCGATCTCCCGGTCCGTCGTCCAATAGTGCGGGGAGATCCGGAGCACACCGTCGGCGGTGGATACCTGGATACCCGAGGAGATCAGCTTCTCGGCCATTCGCATACCGTCCGCCCCCGGCCGGGAAAGGGCGACGATGCCGGAGGCCGCCGGTGCGTCCGGCCCGAGGACCAGTGGCAGGCCGAGGCCGGCCGCGGCGGCCGTGACCCGGCTGGCGAGCCGCAGCACCCGGTCCGCCACCGCCTCGATGCCCACCCCGGTCAGCTCCGCCAGGGCCGCGGCCAGGCCGGCCATCCCGAGCAGGTCGTACATCCCGCCCTCCACCTTGGCGGCGGCAGCACGTTCCGGCAGGTCGTAGCGCAGCCGGCCGGGGCCCTTGGAGACCTCCGCGGCGCCTTCGTGGCCGAACCAGCCGGTGGGGGTGGAGCGCAGCAGCTCCAGCCGGTCGGCCCGGCAGTAGAAGACGCCGGTGCCGGGCGGCCCGCAGAGCCACTTGTGGGCGCCGGCCGCGAGGAAGTCGACCGGGGTGGCGGCCACGTCCAGCGGCAGCGCGCCCAGGCTCTGCACGGCGTCCACGCAGACCAGGGCGCCCGCCCGGGCGGCCAGCGCGCAGACGGCGTCCAGGTCGAGGCGGAAACCGGTGGCGAAGTTGACGTGGCTGACGGCCACCAGCCGGGCGGCCGGGCCGATCGCGTCGGCGACGTCCTCCAGCCGGTAGCCGCCCTCGCGCATCGGCACCCAGGACAGCCGGACGCCGTGGCGCTCCAGCCGCTGCCAGGGCCGGACGTTGGCCGGGAAGTCGCGGTCGAAGACCACCACCCGGTCGCCGGGCCGCCAGTCCAGACCGTCGGCGACCAGGTGGATCCCGGTGGAGGTATTGGGGACGAAGGCCACCTCGTCCGGGGTGCAGCCGAGCAGGGCGGCCGCCGAGCGGCGGGCGGCGGCGCGGGCCGGGAACAGCGAGCCCACCCCCGCGCTGCCGTGCGGCAGCGCATCGTCGAGGGCGCTGCGCATGGCGGCTGCGGCCACCGGCCGCAGCCGGCCGAGGCCGGCGTGGTCGAAGTAGGCGCGGTCGGAGGGGGTGGACGCTGGGGTGGGCGGGGCTCCCGGCGGGGGGCCGGTCACCGGGCGGGCTCCGCCAGCCGAGCGGCGCGCCCGGCGGTGGCCGCGGTCCAGGCCGAGAGCAGGAACGGTACGCCGTGCAGCAGCAGCACCCACTCGGGTACCCGGTCCGGCTGCAGCACGACGCTGGTGGCGAGCAGTCCGGCCATGAAGCCGGCGTTCACCGTGATCTGGGAGAAGCCGAACGCCCGGCCGCGGCGGGCGTCCGGAAGGCGCTGCATCGCCTGTTTGAAGGTGATCTCGCTGAGCGCGTCGCCCAGGCCCGCGAGGACGGCGCAGGCCAGCCGCGGCCACCAGCCGGACAGCCAGAACACCCCGATGAAGCCCACCGACATCACCATGGTGGCCAGGCAGAACACCAACCGCGGGCTGCGTTCGACGATCCGCCGCGCCAGCGGCCGCAGCACGAACCCGGCGATCAGCAGCCCGGCCGCCCAGCAGCTCCACACCGCACCGGAGACCGCGGTCGGCGCGTCCGGCCGCAACTCGCTGCCCAGCATCGGCAGTCCGACGTGCTGGGAGGAGCTCCCGAAGGCGTCCAGGGCGCGCAGCAGGACCAGCGGAGCGAGTCCGGCGGCGGCCAACAGCGGCCAGGAGGGCACCCGTTCGGCATCCGGGCCGGTGGTGGCTGCGGCCTCCCGCAGGGTCGGCCGCAGGAGGAGCAGGACCAGCGCGGACAGGCCGTAGCTCGCGGCGTCCAGGGCGAAGACGCCCCGGTAGCCGAGCAGCGGGACGGCGACGGTGGCCAGGCCCATGCCGGTCATGAAGGCGATGCCGCGCAGTCCGGCGAGCACGCTGTTGACGGTCTGGGTGGCCGGGCCCGCCAGTACCGGCGTGGCCGCCGAGAGCGTCGCCTCGAAGACCGAACGGCCGGTGCCCACCAGGAACACCGCCACGTAGAGCCACCAGCCCTGCTGGCGCCCGGGCAGCAGGGTGAGGGTGAGCAGCGCGAGCAGCCGGACCAGGTCGGCGCCCACCATCACCCGCAGCCGGTCCCAGCGGTCGCCGAAGCGGTGGCCGAGCCGGCCGCCGGTGATCGCCCCCGCGTACAGCGCGACGCTGACCAGTCCGGTGGCTGCGGCGGAACGGGTGCGTTCCCAGACGAAGACCGACAGGCAGATGAAGTCCAGCGCGTAGCCGATGTCGGAGACCGCCTTGGCGGTGAGGAAGACCGCCAGGTCCCGACGTGTCGCGGTGGCCGCTGGGGGCGCGGCCGTCAGCGGTGGCATCTGCCGCACCTCCCGTCCGGGTGATCGACATGCTGCCGCACCCGAGCGGCTGCGGACAAGGGGAGCTGACGGACTATCTGAAGCCGTTCATCTCAGCACCCTTGGGCCCGGGGCCGGAACGGGATCGAGGCCGGAGGGGATCGAGGCCGGAAGGGGATCAAGGCCGGACCCGGAAGCCGTCTGCGGTCACTGGCGGTTGAGCGAGCGGCTGACGCCGGCCAGCAGTGCCGTGGTGAGCAGCCAGCCCGCGGCGATCAGGCCGTAGCCGACCCACTGCTGCTCGCCGGTCCAGTACCAGGCGGTGCGCTGGCCGAAGCCGCCGATCGGCAGCAGCAGGTCGAGGGTGTAGATGAACGGGTTGAACGGGGCGCCCGGTTCGGGCCCGGCGGCGGTGGGGGTACCGGAGCCGAACACGGTGGTGCCGAGGGCGGTCAGTGCGAGCAGCCAGAGTCCGGCCTGCCAGGGGCGGTAGCCGTAGCCGACGGTGAGGTCCAGCAGCCGGCCCCAGGCCCGGCCGAGCAGGTGCAGCCCCCGGCGGCGCCGGCGCTGCTTGGCGAGCAGCACCGAGCGGGCCGCGTCGTCCTCGCCGGACCGGCGGTACCAGGCGGCCAGTTGCTCGTACGGCTGCGGCGAGTAGGCGGGCAGGCGGTCCAGCCAGGCCAGGCGGTCGGCCAGGGCGGCCGGTGCGGTGCGCTGCAGCGAGGTGTAGCCGAGCCCGTCCAGGCGGAAGTCGGCGGGCCAGCCGAGCTCGCTGTCGCACAGGACGGACAGCTGGGCCTCTTGCAGGTCGACGATGCCGGACGGGACCGCGGCGGGGGTCAGCCGCAGCTCGCCGGCCCGCAACCTCGGTGCCTCCAGCGCGACTTCGGGCCCGGCGAGGACGGACCCGGCGAAGGTGAGCCGGCTGCGGACGGTGGCGCCGGGCAGCCGGACGGCGCCGTTGGCGGTGAAGCCGTCGCTGAGCGCCACGGTGGAGGCGGTCAGGTCGTCACCGCTGATCGCGTCACCGCCCGGGTTGTCGATCCGGGCCGCCTCCATGAACAGTCCGCCGTTGAACTGCACACCCACCAGGCGCAGTCCGCCACGGGCCCGGAAACCCTTGCGGGCGAAGCAGCCGCCGTCCAGCACCATGCCGCCGGCCCACAGCGCCCAGACGCCCGGCGCGCAGGCCGGGTCGGCGGTGGACGTGTCCAGCAGCTCGGTGGCGGTCAACCGGACTCCGCTGAGCCGTAGTTCACCGGTGATGTGGGCGCGGGTGAGGGTGAGGCGGCCGTCGATGACGGAGTCCTCGAAGAACAGGTTGCCGTCCAGGTTGAGCAGCCAGCCGTCCAGGCCGGGTATCCGGCAGGACAGCAGCGAGGCCGACCGAAGGCTCGCCCCGCGGAGCGTGACCTGTTCCTCGAACCGGCAACCGCGGAGCAGCAGTTCGTGTTCGACGCGGGCACCGGCCAGGTCCAGCCGGCCGGTGATCCGGGCTCCGGTCAGCCGGACGGCGGCGACGGCGCCGGGGGCGGCGGGGCGGGCGCCGAGCAGCAGTGCGGCGATCACCTCGGCCCGTACGTCGCGGCGGGTGTCCCAGCCGGACTCCTCGGCCGGGTCGGCGGGTGCCGCGCCCAGGTCCGCCAGCTCGACCGCGGCACCGGTCGGGAACGCGTCCCACACCCGGCGCTCGGCCACCGTCAACTCGTCGTACCCCAGCATCGGGCCTCCCCCGTCTCCCCGTCCCGCACTGGACTGGACGGTACCCGGGGGGACGGCGGCGCGCGCGGGTGGGGGTGAACGACGCGAGCCGGGGAGTCGGGCCGTGATCGCGCACGTCCAGGCGGCGCCTGCCGGCGGGGCCGAGTGGCGCGAACCGGACAGTCGGGCCGTCACCTCCCGGCTTCGCGCAGTTCCCCGCGCCCCTCGGGTGCCCCCCGGGGTGCCCCCCGGGTGGGGCCCGGGTGGGGCCCTGGGGTCACATGGGGAGGCCGC
Organism: Kitasatospora sp. NPDC048540; assembly: GCF_040651175.1. Taxonomy (NCBI): domain Bacteria; kingdom Bacillati; phylum Actinomycetota; class Actinomycetes; order Kitasatosporales; family Streptomycetaceae; genus Kitasatospora; species Kitasatospora sp. NPDC048540. Next base: position 12,922 of record NZ_JBEZIR010000050.1, on the reverse strand, counting down.
CGCGGTGGCCGAGGTCGATCTCGGCCCAGACGACCTTGCCGTTCCTGGTCTGGCGGGTGCCCCAGCGGTGGGCGAGTTCGCTGACCAGGTGCATGCCGCGGCCGCCCTCGTCCTGTTCGGCCGAGCTGCGCAGCCGCGGCGCCTGGCGGCCCGCGTCGGAGACCTCGAGGGTCAGGTATCGGTCGCGGAACAGCCGCAGCCGCCGCGGGGCGTCGGCGTGCAGCATGGCGTTGGTGACCAGTTCGCTGACCATGAGCTCGGCGTAGTCGGCGGCGGCGGACAGGCCCCAGGCCTCCAGGGTGGCCCGGGTGAAGCGGCGGGCCCTGCTGGGCAGTGGTCCGTCGCCGGTGAGCGGGAGGGTGGCGATCCGGTCGGCGGGGACCGGCAGCACCCGGGCCATGATCATCGCGATGTCGTCGTCGGTGCCCTCGGCGACCAGTTCGGTGAGGACGGCGTCGCAGCTCTCCTCCAGGGTGCGGCCGCGCACCGCGAGGATCTTGGAGAGCAGGCCGATGCCTTCGTCCAGGTCGCGGCCGCGCCGCTCGACCAGGCCGTCGGTGTAGAGGGCGATCAGGCCGCCCGGCGGCAGGGTGAACTCGACCGCGCTGAACGCCACCCCGCCGACCCCGAGCGGCACGCCGGGCGGTACGTCCAGGATCCGGGCGGAGCCGTCGGGGGCGACCGCGACCGGTGGCAGGTGGCCGGCCGAGGCGATGGTGCAGATCCGTTCGACCGGGTCGTAGACCGCGCAGACGCAGGTCGCGAACTGGCCCTCGCCGATGCCGCTCGCGGTCTCGTCGAGGCGGGTCAGCACCTGTTCGGGCGGCAGGTCCAGGGTGGCCAGGGTGCGGGCGACGGTGCGCAGTTGGCCCATGGTGGCGGCGGCCCGGATGCCGTGGCCCATCACGTCGCCGACCACCAGCGCGACCCGGCCGCTGGAGAGCGGCACCACGTCGAACCAGTCGCCGCCGACCTCGCTGACCAGGCTGCTCGGCAGGTAGCGGTGGGCGATCTCCAGTCCGAGGGTGCGGTGGATCTCCTGGGGCAGCAGGCTGCGTTGCAGGGTGAGTGCGGTCTCCCGCTCGCGGCGGTACAGCCGGGCGTTGTCGATGGCCAGCGCGGTGCGGGCGACCAGTTCCTCGGCGAGGGCCACGTCGGCGGCGGTGAAGGCGTCCGGGTTGCGGGTGCGGACGAACTCGGCACCGCCCAGCACCATCCCGCGGGCGATGACCGGCACCAGCAGGTACGAGTGGATGCCGGCCGCCATCGCGGGGCCGACCCGGTCCGGTGAGGGCACCAGGCCGGTCAGCGTCTCCTCGTCGACGTGCGCCCGCAGCAGCGGGCGGCCGCTGAACAGGGTGCGCGCGTACATCCGCTTGGCGTCGTACCGGGAGACCAGGCCGACCGCGTCGGCGGCCTGGGTGAGCCCGGAGCCGAAGGCCTCGCCGACCGCGACGGCGCGTACCTGCACCGAGCTGTCGGGGCGCAGCGGGCCCGGTTCCTCGCCGCCGAGCACGGACTCCAGCAGGTCGACGGTGGCGAAGTCGGCGAACCGCGGCACCACCGCCTCGACCAGTTCCTCGGCGGTGCGCTGGAGGTCGAGGGTGGTGCCGATGCGGGCGGTGGCGGCGGCCAGCATGGCGAGGCGTTCCTGGGCGCGGGAGGCGCGGGCCTCGGCGCGGAAGCGCTCGGTGACGTCGATGATGGAGGAGCTGACGCCGAGCACCCGGCCGGTGGGGTCCTCCAGCCGGAAGTAGGAGGCCGACCAGGCGCGGTCGCGCCGGGGGTCGCCGGGGGTGTGGCCGTGCGAGCGGGCGTCCACCACCGGGCGGCCGGTGAGCAGGACCTGCCGCATGACGGCCTCGATCTCGCTGCTGTTGATGCCGGGCAGGACCGCGCTGATCCGCCGGCCGAGGTGGTCCTCGACCGGGATGCCGTTGATCCGGGCGAGTGCGTTGTTCAGCCGGACGTAGCGCAGGTCGGTGTCGTAGACGGCCAGGCCGATCGGCGACTGGGTGAAGAAGCCGTCGAGGATGGCCAGGTCGGACTCGACCTGGCGCAGTGCGGACACGTCGGAGGCGGTGGCCAGCAGCAGCGGGCGGTCGCCGGGGCCGCTGATGGGGTAGGTGTGGAACTCCAGCTCGACCAGGTGGCCGTCGCGGTGGCGCACCGGGTGGGTGCCGGACCAGCCGCGGCCGGACATGATCTGCCGGAACAGGCCGACCACCTGGGGCCGCTCGGCGTCGGTGAGCAGCAGCTGGGCGGCGTAGGAGCCGATGGCGTCCCCGGCCGGGTAGCCGAGCAGTGCCTCGGCCTCCTGGCTCCAGTGCAGGATCCGGCCGTCGTCCTGGAGCAGTGCGGTGGCCAGTGGCACCAGGCGGTGACCGGCCAGGCGCGCCGAAGCGGCGCCCGCCGCATCCCGGCCGGCGCCGTCCGGCGCGGTCTGCTCGAATCCGTGCATGATCAGGTGACCACCTGCCCGGTACCTTCCCGTTCGGAGCCCGGCCAACCCGGCTTCCACCAGACTGCACGGCACCCGCCCGGACGGCGAGTCAGCTCCACGGGCCGCCCGTGCGGCCGGCCGGTCAGACAGTACGAGCGTCTGACCCGGGCGTGCAAGACATCCGTCCGAATCGGTGCCGGCCGGCCCCGGCGGCGGGCCCGCGCTCCCCGGTGTCCGCCCGGTGGCTCAGGCCGTGGCCAGCACCGCGTCGAGCATGCTGGCCCACTGGCGGACGATCCCGGCCCGGCGCGGGCCGTCGTCGGTGAGCAGGTTGGCCAGGCCCAGTCCGCGGGCCAGGTCGAGGGTGGCCTGGACGCTCTCGCGGACGCCGGGGGCGCTCTCGTCGGCGCCCAGGAACTCCACGGTCGCGCGGTGGGCCTCCCGGCCGACCTGGTTCTCCAGGGCGACTATCCGCTCCCGCAGCGGCTCCTCGGTGGCGGCGGCCACCCACAGGTGCAGTGCGGCGCGGAACAGCGGTCCGGTGTAGAGCCGGACGATCATCTCGGCGACCGCCTCGGTCCGGGCCGGACCGGCCGGGGGCAGCAGTTCGCTGTGGGCGCGCACCGCCGCCAGCCGCTCGGCGGCCACGTGCTCCACGGCCGCCGTGAACAGGTCCTCCCGGGTCGGGAAGTGGTGCTGTGCGGCCCCCCTGGTCACCCCGGCCCGTTCGGCCACCACGGCGACGGTGCTGCCGTTCCAGCCGAGCTCGGCCAGACACTCCACCGCCGCCTCCAGCAGCCGCCGCCGGGTGGCGCGGCTGCGGTCCTGCTGGGGGGTGCGGGAGGCGGCGTGGGTGGTGTTCATGGCTGCTTTCCGATGGTCGGGCCGGTACCCGCCGATCCTGTCAGACCTGGCGGGAGCGGGCCCGCAGCTCCTTGCGCAGGATCTTCCCGGCGACGGACTTGGGGACGGCGTCGATGAACTCCACCGCCCGCACCTTCTTGTACGGCGCGACCTGCCCGGCCACGAATTCGGCCACCTCCTGCTCGGTCAGCGCGCTGCCCGGGGCCCGGACGACGTACGCCTTGGGCCGTTCCTCGCCGTCCTCGCCGACGACCCCGATCACGGCCGCGTCGGCGATCCCGGGGTGGGTCAGCAGCAGCGCCTCCAGTTCGGCGGGGGCGACCTGGTAGCCCTTGTACTTGATCAGCTCCTTGACCCGGTCGACCACGAAGAGGTAGCCGGCCGCGTCCACGTGGCCGATGTCGCCGGTGTGCAGCCAGCCGTCCTCGTCGATCATGGCGTCGGTCTCGGACTGCCGCCCGAAGTAGCCCTTCATCACCTGCGGGCCGCGGAAGACCAGTTCCCCGTCCTCGCCCGGTCCGAGGTCCTTGCCGGAGCCGTCCAGCGCGACCACCCGCAGCTCCGTGCTGGCGACCAGCCGGCCGACCGTGCCGGGCGGGGCCTGGTCGTCCGTCAGCGGCACCACGTGGGTGACCGGGGAGAGCTCGGTCATCCCGTACCCCTGGCGGATCGCGGACAGGCCGAGGCGGCGGGCGCACAGGTCGGCCAGCTCGGCGTCGAGCGGCGCGGCGGCGCACAGCACGTAGCGCAGCGAGGACAGGTCGAACCGGTCCACCATCGGGTGCTTGGCCAGCGCCAGCGCGATCGGCGGGGCCACGAAGACGCCCTGGATCCGCTGGTCCTGGATGGTGCGCAGGAACTGTTCCAGGTCGAACCTCGGCAGCACCACCACGGTCGAGCCGCAGCGCAGCGGGTGGTTCAGCAGGGCCGCCAGTCCGTAGATGTGGAAGAAGGGCAGCACGGCGAGGATCCGCTCGCCCGGCTCGGTGGAGTGCACGGCGTCGACCTGGGCCAGGTTGGAGGCGATCGAGCGGTGGGTGAGCATCACCCCCTTGGGCAGGCCGGTGGTGCCGCTGGAGTACGGCAGGACGGCGACGTCCTCGGCCGGGTCGATCGCCACCTGCGGCTCGGGCGCGGTGGTGGCGGCCAGGTCGGTCAGCGAGCGGTGGCCGGGGGCGGTGTCGCAGACGAAGATCTCGGCGATCGGGCGGCCCTCGGCGGCCAGCGCGGCGGCGGCCTCGGCGGCCACCGGCAGGAACGGCGAGACGGTGATGATCCAGCGGGCCCGGCTGTCGCGCAGCTGTCCGGCCAGTTCCTGGGCGGTGGTCATCGAGCTGACGGTGGTGACGGTGGCACCCGCCCGGGTGGCGCCGAAGAACGCCACCGGGTAGGCGATGGTGTTGGGGCTGTACAGCGCCACCACGTCGCCCTTGCGGACCCCGGCCTCGGCGAGACCGGCGGCGGTGCGGCGGGTGGCGGCGTCGAGTTCGGCGTAGCTGACCGACCGCCCGGTGATCCCGTCCACCAGGGCCGGCACGTCGGGGTACCCGGCACAGCCGCCGAGCACCGCCTCGTGGATCGGCTGGTCGAGCGGTTCGATGTCCGGGTAGTCACTGCGGAACGCCATGCGGGCCTCCTGACCGAGGGGTGGAGTCTCAAGGGTGGCGGCTGGGGGCCGGTCCGGACAGAGGGCGTCCGGACCGGTCCGCGGCCGGCCGACCCGGGGGCCGGTCAGTACGAGCGGGGCAGGCCGAGGGTGTGCTGGGCCACGTAGTTGAGGATCATCTCGCGGCTGACCGGGGCGACCCGGCCGACCCGGGTCGCGGTGAGGAGGGCGCCCAGGCCGTACTCCTGGGTGAGGCCGTTGCCGCCGAGGGTCTGCACCGCCTGGTCGACGGCCCGGCAGGAGGCCTCGCCCGCCGCGTACTTGGCCATGTTGGCGGCCTCGCCGGCGGCCAGGTCGTCACCGCCGTCGTACAGGTGCGCGGCCTTCATCATCATCAGCCTGGCCAGTTCGACCTCGATGGTGCACTGGGCCAGCGGGTGGGCGATGCCCTGGTGGGCGCCGATCGGGGTGTCCCACACGGTACGGGACTTGGCGTACCCGACGGCGGTGTCCAGGGCCTGCCGGGCGACGCCGAGGGAGAACGCGGCGGTCATGATCCGCTCGGGGTTCAGACCCGCGAACAGCTGCAGCAGCCCGGCGTCCTCGTCGCCGACCAGGGCGTCGGCGGGCAGCCGGACGTCGTCCAGGAAGACCTGGAACTGCTTCTCCGGGGTGACCAGTTCCATCGGGATGGCCCGGTACTCGAAGCCGGGCGTCTCGCGCGGGACGACGAACAGCGCGGGCTTGAGCCTGCCGGTGCGGGCGTCCTCGGTCCGGCCGACGAACAGCACCGCGTCCGCGCGGTCCACGCCCGAGATGAACACCTTGCGGCCGCTGAGCACCCACTCGTCGCCGTCCCGGCGGGCCACGGTGGAGATCCGGTGCGAGTTGGAGCCGGCGTCGGGCTCGGTGATGCCGAAGGCCATCCGGCGGGTGCCGTCCGCGAGTCCGGGCAGCCAGCGCCGCTTCTGCTCGTCGGTGCCGAACCGGGCGATCACGGTGCCGCAGATCGCCGGGGAGACGATCATCATCAGCAGCGGGCAGCCGGCGGCGCCCATCTCCTCCAGCACGATGGCGAGTTCGCCGATCCCGGCGCCACCGCCGCCGTACTCGACGGGCAGGTTGACGCCGAGGTAGCCGAGCTTTCCGGCCTCGGCCCAGACCTCGTCGGCGGGTTCGCCGGCGCGGGCCTTGGCCTGGAAGTAGCCGGGCCCGAAGCGGCGGGCGAGGTCGCCGACCGCCTGGCGCAGGGCGCGGCGCTCGGCGCTCTCCGCCAGGTAACTGTCGGTGGTGGAATCGGAGTTGTCGGTGGTGCGCGGTGCGGACATCGGCGGTCCTTCCGGGCGGGCGGGTGGTGGGGTGGCCCGGCGCCTGACGGACCGGGCCCGGGGTTCAGGCGGTCTCGGCGACGACGGCGAGCAGGGTGCCGGGCTCGACCTGGTGTCCGGGGCCGACCAGCAGGTCGGTGAGGGTACCGTCGGTGGGGGCGGTGATGCGGTGCTCCATCTTCATCGCCTCCAGCCACAGCAGCGGCTGGCCGGCCGTGACCCGGTCGCCGACGGCGGCGCCCAGGCGCACCACGGTGCCCGGCATCGGGGCGAGCAGCGCACCGGGCTCGGTGTGCAGCACCGGGTCCGGGAAGCGGTCGAGCGCGGTCAGCGCGGTGGCACCGGCCGCCGAGTCCAGGTGGACGACCGGGCCGTAGCGGGCCACCCGGTAGCTGCGGCGCAGCGCGCCGACGGCCAGCACCACCCGGTCCTCGGCGGCCTCGACCAGCACCGTGTCGGGGTGGCCCTCGGCCTGCAGGCCGTCCCGGGTGATCCGGTAGCGGACCTCCGACTCGGCGCCGTCGGCCGTACGGTAGCGCTTGACCTGCGGCTGGGAGGGCAGGTTGCGCCAGCCGGAGGGCAGCTCGGTGCGCCGGGTGGCGGCGTCGGCCAGCGCGGCGGCCAGGGCGGCGAGCGGCGCGTCCTTGTCGGCGGGTGCGGTCAGCGCGGCCGCGTGTTCGTCGAGGAAGCCGGTGTGCAGGCGGGCGTCCAGGAAGGCGGGGTGGCGCAGCGCCCGGGTGAGCAGGTCGCGGTTGGTGCGCGGGCCGTGCAGGCGGGCGCGGGTGAGCGCGTCGGCGAGCAGCCGGGCGGCGGCGGGGCGGGTCGGTGCCCAGGCGATCACCTTGGCCAGCATGGCGTCGTAGTGCACGGTGACGGTGGAGCCGGCGCCCACCCCGGAGTCCAGCCGCAGCCCGGTGGGCGTCGCCCGGGTGGTGAACTCGACGGGTTCGCCGGGGAGTTCGATCAGGTGGAGCGGGCCGGTCTGCGGCTGCCAGTCCTGGTCGGGGTCCTCGGCGTACAGCCGGGCCTCGATCGCGCAGCCGGTGGTGGGCGGGGTCTGCTCGGGGAGGTGTCCGCCCTCGGCGACGGCGAGTTGGAGGGCGACCAGGTCGAGTCCGGTGACACACTCGGTGACCGGGTGTTCGACCTGCAGGCGGGTGTTCATCTCCAGGAAGAAGAACCGGCCGTCGGGGGCGAGCAGGAACTCCGCGGTCCCGGCGCCGGTGTAGCCGATGGCGCGGGCGGCGGCGACGGCGGCGGCGTGCAGGTCGCGGCGGGTGGTGTCGGCGATTCCGGGGGCGGGAGCCTCCTCGATCACCTTCTGGTGGCGGCGCTGGAGCGAGCAGTCGCGGTCGCCCAGGGCGAGTACGGTGCCGTACCCGTCGGCCATCAGCTGCACCTCGACGTGCCGGCCGGCCGGCAGGTACGGCTCGCAGAACACCTCGTCGGAGCCGAACGCCTTGGCGGCCTCCGTGCGGGCGGCGGCCAGCGCGCCGGGCAGCTCGGCGAGGGTGCGCACGATCCGCATGCCGCGGCCGCCGCCGCCCGCGGCGGCCTTCACCAGCAGCGGCAGGTCCGCCTCGCCGGGCCGCTCCGGCGCGCTGAGCACCGGGACGCCGGCGGCCGCCATCAGCCGCTTGGCCTCGGTCTTGGATCCCATCGCGGCGATGGCGGCGGGCGGCGGACCGATCCAGGTCAGCCCGGCGTCCAGTACGGCCTGCGCGAACTCGGCGTTCTCGGAGAGGAATCCGTAGCCGGGGTGGACGGCGTCCGCCCCGGCGGCGCGGGCGGCGGCGATCAGCAGGTCGGCCCGCAGGTAGGTGTCGGCGGGAGCGGCGCCGGGCAGCCGGACGGCGGTGTCGGCCTCGCGGACGTGCGGGGCGTCGCCGTCCGGGTCGGAGTGGACCGCGACGGTGGCGATGCCCAGCTCCCGGCAGGTCCGGAAGACCCGGCGGGCGATCTCGCCCCGGTTGGCGACCAGCACCGACCGGATGGTGCGCCGCTGCGGCGGCGCCTGTTCCCGGCCGTCGGCCGCTGTTGCCGGCTGCTGCACGTGCTTGTCTCCCTGGTCGGTCGTCCCGGTCGGCATCGGCCTCTCCTTCGGCTCGGGCGGGGTCACGGCTGGCACCCGGTCACATCCGGAAGACGCCGTAGCCGCGGGCGCCCTCGACCGGGGCGCCGTGCACGGCGGAGAGGCAGATCCCCAGGACGGTGCGGGTGTCGCGGGGGTCGATCACGCCGTCGTCGTACAGCCGGCCGGACAGGAAGGCGGGCAGCGACTCGGCCTCGATCTGCTGCTCGACCATGGCGCGGATCGCGGCGTCGGCGTCCTCGTCGTACGGCTGTCCCTTGGCCGCCGCCGACTGGCGGGCCACGATCGACAGCACGCCGGCGAGCTGCTGCGGGCCCATCACCGCGGACTTGGCGCTCGGCCAGGCGAACAGGAAGCGCGGGTCGTAGGCCCGCCCGCACATGCCGTAGTGTCCGGCGCCGTAGGAGGCGCCCATCAGCACCGAGATGTGCGGGACGGTGCTGTTGGCCACCGCGTTGATCATCATGGCGCCGTGTTTGATGATGCCGCCCTGCTCGTACGCCTGGCCGACCATGTAGCCGGTGGTGTTGTGCAGGAACAGCAGCGGGATGTCGCGCTGGTTGGCGAGCTGGATGAACTGCGCGGCCTTCTGCGACTCGGCGCTGAACAGCACCCCCTGCGCGTTGGCCAGCACCCCGACCGGGTAGCCGTGCACGCTGGCCCAGCCGGTGGCCAGGCTCTGCCCGTACAGCGGCTTGAACTCGTCGAAGTCGGAGCCGTCGACGATCCGGGCGATCACCTCGCGCGGGTCGAACGGCACCTTGAGGTCGCCCGGCACGATGCCGAGCAGCTCCTCCTCGCCGTACTTCGGCGGCTCGACCACGGCGGCGGGCTCGGGCCCGGCCTTGCGCCAGTTCAGCCGCCGCACCACCCGGCGGGCCAGCCGGCAGGCGTCCGGCTCGTCCAGCGCGAAGTGGTCGGCGAGGCCCGAGGTCCGGGCGTGCATCTCGGCGCCGCCGAGCGACTCGTCGTCGGACTCCTCGCCGGTGGCCATCTTCACCAGCGGCGGGCCGCCCAGGAAGACCTTGGCCCGCTCCTTGACCAGGATGGTGTGGTCGGACATGCCGGGGACGTACGCGCCGCCGGCGGTGGAGTTGCCGAACACCACCGCGACGGTGGGGATACCGGCCGCCGACAGCCGGGTGAGGTCGCGGAACAGCGCCCCGCCAGGGATGAAGATCTCCTTCTGGCTGGGCAGGTCGGCGCCGCCGGACTCCACCAGGTTGACCAGCGGCAGCCGGTTGCGCAGCGCGATCTCGTTGGCCCGCAGCGCCTTGCGCAGGGTCCACGGGTTGCTGGCGCCGCCGCGCACGGTCGGGTCGTTGGCGGTGATCACGCACTCGGTGCCCTCGATCACCCCGATCCCGCTGACCAGGCCCGCACCGACCGGGTAGTCACTGCCCCAGGCGGCGAGCGGCGACAGCTCCAGGAACGGCGAGTCCGGGTCGATCAGCAGCTCGATCCGCTCCCGGGCCAGCAACTTGCCCCGGCTCAGGTGGCGTTCGACGTACTTGGGTCCGCCGCCGGCCAGCGCCTTGGCGTGTTCGGTGTCGAGCGCGGCGAGCCGGTCCAGCATCTGGGTGCGGTTGGCGGCGTGGTCGGGGGCGGCCGGGTCGAGGCGGGTGGGCAGCACGGTCACAGCAGGGCCTCCGGGATGTCGAGGTGGCGGGAGCGCAGCCACTCCCCCAGGGCCTTGGCCTGCGGGTCGAAGCGGGCCTGGGCGGCGACGCCCTCGCCGAGCAGCTTCTCGATGGTGAAGTTGACGGCCCGCAGCTGCGGCAACAGGTGCCGGGTGATGGTCAGTCCGGCGGTCTCGGGGAGCAGTTCATGCAGCCGGTCGACGGTCAGGGCGTGCGCCAGCCAGCGCCAGCCGTCCTCGCTGCGGGCCCACACGCCGAGGTTGGCGTCACCGCCCTTGTCGCCGCTGCGGGCGCCGGCCACCAGGCCGAGCGGCGCCCGCCGGACCGGCCCCGGCGGGAGCGGTTCGGGTCGCGGCGGTTCGGGCAGCGGCAGCAACTCCCGTACGGCTGCCGGCGGTTCGATCGGGATCCGGCGGCCGTCGGGAAGCACCGCGGTGTGCTCGACGGCTTTGGCGTCCAGGTACGCGGCCTCGAAGACGCCGTACGGGCTGCCGGCGCCGGGCAGCGCGGCCAGGTGGAAGCCGGGGTAGCCGGCCAGGCCGAGTTCGACCGCGGCGGCGCCGACGGCCCGGCCGACCCGCTCGGGGTCGCGGTCGCGGACGGTCAGCTGCAGCAGGGCGCTGGCGGCCTGCTCGGTGTCGGCGTCGCGGTGGTCGGTGCGGGCCAGGGTCCAGCGCAGCTCGGCCGGCGGTCCGGCCGGCGAGGCGGCCAGCGCGTCGGCGAACTGCCGTTGCACCAAGGCCGACTTGGCCTCGATGTCCAGGCCGGTGAGGACGAACACCACCTCGTTGCGCCAGCCGCCGAGCCGGTTGAGGCCGACCTTGACGGTGGGCGGCGGCGCCTCGCCCCGGACGCCGTCGATCAGCACCCGGTCCGGGCCCTGCTGGGTGAGGCGGACGGTGTCCAGCCGGGCCGTCACATCCGGACCGGCGTAGCGGGCGCCGCCGGTCTCGTACAGCAGTTGGGCGGTGACCGTCTCGGTGGTCACAGCGCCGCCGGTGCCGGGGTGCTTGGTGATGACGCTGCTGCCGTCGGCGTGCAGTTCGGCGATCGGGAAGCCGGGGCGGGTGGTGTCGTGCTCGGTGAAGAACGCGTAGTTGCCGCCGGTCGCCTGCGCGCCGCACTCCAGCACGTGGCCCGCGACCACCGCGCCGGCCAGCGCGTCGAGGTCCGCCGGGCCCCAGCCGTAGTGCGCGATGGCGGGGCCCGCCACCAGGGCGGCGTCGGTGACCCGGCCGGTCACCACGATGTCGGCGCCGCCGCGCAGGCACTCGGCGATGCCCTGCGCCCCCAGGTACGCGTTGGCGGCGAGCAGCCCGGGGCGCCCGAACTCTGCGGCCCGCGGCAGCAGATCGTCCCCGACCACCTGCCCGATCCGCACCCGTACGCCCTGCTGCTCGGCCAACTCCTCGAGCGCCTTGACGAGTTGGGCCGGATTGAGGCCGCCGGCGTTCACCACGATGCGGACGCCGCGCTCGACGGCGAGGGCCAGGCAGTCCGCCATCTGCCGCAGGAAGGTCTTGGCGTATCCGAGGCCGGGGTCCTTCAGTCTGTCCTTGGCCAGGATCAGCATGGTCAGTTCGGCCAGGTAGTCGCCGGTGAGCACGTCCAGCGGCCCGTCGGTGAGCATCTCCCGGAACGCGGTGAACCTGTCGCCGTAGAACCCCGACGCATTGCCGATCCTCAGCACCGCAAGCCTCCTTGCCGCCGCCGCTGCCCGTCGCGAGCAGCCTGGCAGCGCCGTCCGGATAAATCAAGCATGCATGCTTGTTTCTGCCCGGAGCCCGGAGCCGGCCCGGAAAATGGGATGGGCGGCCGGTCCGTGCGGTGGGAGGATGCCGGCTCAGGACCGGGAGACGGGGGGGACAGGAGACGGGAGGCCGGACGCATGGGACTGGACTACAGCTACGAGATCTTCATGCCCGCCCGGAACGTTGCGAAGGCGCTGACCCTGCTCGCCGACCTCGCACCCCGGGACCGCGGCACACCCCCGCTTCCGGTCACCCTGCCGGGCGGCGAGCGGCTGACCGTGCCGTTCACCTCGAGGTTCAGCAGTGAACCGGTCGACTGTTCGGCGGGCGGCACGCTGGAACTGGACCTCGTCGTCATGATCGGCGTCGACGACGCGGTGCGCGAGTTCCACCTCAGCGTCTTCGACCGGGTCGACGCATCGGGAAGGGCGCCGGTCGGGTGCATCTACCTGACCGTCAGGTTCTCGCCCGCATGGCACCCGGACTTCGCCTCGCTGCAGTTCACCGCGGCCACCTCGGGCATGAGCCGGATGTTCGAGCAGTCCGCGAACGTCAGGAAGGTGTTCACCGAGCTCACCGCCGCCGCCGGTGGCGCGTGCTGCGTTCTCGACACCGAGACCGACACCTTCGACATCTGCTGGCTCAACGGCGAGGCGATCAGCGGCGAGACCGTTCCGGGCGCCCGCTTCCCGCGCTTCCACGATCTCGTCACGGCCTGGCGCGAGCCGGCGGGGTAGCCCCGCGCCGGCACTGCGAGCGGCTCAGGACTCCTCGGCGGGGCCGGGCTGCGCCGGCGTGGGCAGGGTGGGTTCCGGCCGGTCCCGCCTCAGCAACCACGCCACCGCGGGCATACCCAGCAGGGCGCCCGGCAAGCTCTGGTACGGCGCCGGGACGAACGCGACGCCGACCGCGGTCGGCGGGACCACCACGGCCAGGATCCTCAGGAGCGTCGGCTTGCTCCGGACGGCACGCCGCAGGACGTCACCGGCGGTCTCCCCGCCTGCGGCACGCTGCTCGCGCAGGCGCTCCTTGCGACGTCCCGAGTCCATGCGCAGATGGTCTCACCCGCGGGCGCGGCAGGGGTGCACCCCCCCCGTCGACCTGCGTGCCCGCCGTGGCGCGCCGTGGCGGTGCGGTGGGTGGTGGTTCAGAGGCTGCGGGCGGTGATGTCGCCGTAGGCGGTGGTGGCGTGGATGGT
>NZ_JBEZIR010000049.1:0-55613 GCF_040651175.1 Kitasatospora sp. NPDC048540 | reverse complement strand
TCATCTGGGCGTTGGCCGGGTCCGGGCCGACACCGGCCGTCCGGGCCGTCCGGCCGGACGGCCCGGTGACCGCACCCCGGTGAAGGGAACCTTGATGGCCCGGATGCCGTCGGCCGAGCGCAGACGCCAGCTGACCGAGGCCGCGATCCGCGCGATGACCCGGGACGGGGTCCCGCGGACCACCACCAGGTCGATCGCCGCCGAGGCGGGCGTGTCGCTGAGCGTCTTCCACTACTGCTTCGACTCCAAGCAGGCCCTGCTCGAAGCGGTGATCGAGGCGATCACCGAGCACTCGGTGGCGAGGGTCCGGGAGGCGATCCGCCCCGGGGCGCGTGTGCAGGGTCCCGCCGGGTCCGCCGCGACTTCGCACACGGGCCCCGGGGGCACCCTGCGCGACACCGTCCGCGCCGGGTTCCAGGCCTACTGGGACCACGTCGCCGCGAGCCCCGGCGAGCACATGCTCACCTACGAACTCACCCAGTACGCGCTGCGCCAGCCCGGCTTCGAGCACCTGGCGCGCCGCCAGTACGAGCTGTACTGCGCCACCTACGGCGAACTCCTCGAACAGCTCTGCGCCGCGACCGGCTCCGAACTCATCGTCCCGGTAGCGGTACTGGCGCGCTACCTGGCCGCCCTGACGGGCGGTCTGACGCTGAACCACCTGGTGCTCGGCGACCCGGCGGGCGCCGCGGAGATCCTGGACATGGTCGCGGACCACGTGGCCGGACTGATCCGGGCACCGGCCGCTCAGCCGCCCTCCGACACCTGAACACCCTCGGCGTCGGGCTTCGGCAGCGACTCCTGGACGAACGCCACCAGCGCCTTCGGGTTGCGGGTCTGCAGGAACACCCGTCCGGGACCGGTGAAGTCGCAGACCAGGAACTGGCCGGTCTTCAGCGAGCGGATGGTGCGCCCGGCCGCGAGCCGGCGGACCGCCAGCGTCGTGCTGCTGTCGTAGGCGACGATGTGCCCGGTGGCGACGGTCACCTGCTCGCCGGGTGCCAGCACGAGGGCGTCGAGGGCGCCGTAGCACCCGAGCACGGCGCTGCCGGCCCCGTCCATCCGCAGCGTGAACCCGCCCTCGCCGCCGAACAGGTTCTGCATGCCCGCCCACTTGGTCTGCGGCTCCACCCCGGGCGAGCACCCCAGCCAGCTGCCCTGGGTGACCTGCAGCGGCTGGTCGGGGGTGACGTCCACGGCCACCACGTCACCGGGGAGCCGGTGCGCCAGGTCGACCCAGCAGCCCTCGCCCTGCGCCGTGAAGTGGCTGAGGAAGAGCGAGCTGCCGCCGACCGCGGCGCGCTTGAGACCCGCCAGGATCCCTCCGCTCGACTTCGCGTCCACCTCGATCCCCGCACTGCACGCGTACATCGACCCCGACTGCGCCGTGAGCGTCTCGCCGGGCGCCAGTGAGCAGCGGGCCACCGCGAATCCGGGGTGGTGACGGGTGTCGGTCCGCATGGCGTCCTCCGGTGCTCGTCGCTGCTGGTCGCTGCTCGCGGGGTCGGACGGGGGCGCCCCGCGCTCCGGGGGCCGCACGGGCGGGGGCGGGGCCCGCCCGTCCATGCTTCCACCGCGTCCGGCGCCCGGCATCCCCGCCGGGCGGGCGCGGGGGCGATGCGGGGGAGCCGGGCGGGACCCGGACGGGTGCGGGCGATGGCGGCGGAGGCCAGGCGCCGCCAAGGTGGTTCGTATGACAACGAGACTTGGGCGTGCTGACCGTGACCGTCTCGCCGCCGCTGTCCTGCACCCGTCCGGGGGCGCCGGGCGCAAGGCGCCGGCCGCGCGGGTGGACGAGGTCGTGCTGGAGGCGGCCATCGCGCTGCTCTGTCAGTACGCGGCCGGGGCCGCCGACGAGCCGATCGGGCGGGCGGCCGCCACCGTCGCCGGCCGGCTCCAGCTGTGCGTGCCGATGACCGCGCTGGTGGTGGACGTCAACGAGCCGGACCCGCCCGACCTCGCCCTGCACTGAAGCAACGCCCCGGCGGGCGCAGACCGGCGCGCCGGGCGTGTCGCGCCGGGGTCCGGGGGAGCGGGGCGTACGGTGGTGGAGCGAGGTCAGGGGCGGCCGTGGCCGCCCCCTCGCCCTGGTCCCCGGGCCCGGCCGCGTCCCCCCGACGGCCGGGCCCGGATCGTTGTGGTCCGGGCGTCCCGGTCCGGGGCGGTCAGCTGCCGCCGTTGACGACCGAGTTCTGGACCGCTCCCGCGGTCAGCTGGCGCTTCGCCAGGATGGCGTCGTAGGTGCCGTTGACCACGAGGGTGTTGACCGCCTTGGTCAGGACGTCCCGCAGCTGGCTGTCGCTCTTGCGGACGGCGATCCCGTAGGGCCGGGGCTGGAGCTGGTTCCCGGCGACCTCGTAGCTCTGCCCGCCGTCGACGGTCTGGGCGCTGTACAGCGCCTTCGGGTAGTCGGTGAGGTAGGCGTCGGCGCGGCCGGCGTGGAGGCTGGCCAGGGCGTCCGCGTCGGCGTCGGTCTGCTGGACCTTGAGCGGCTTGCCGAGGTGCTCGCAGGCCTTCTGCTGGCGGGCGGCGAGGTCGTCGTGGATGGTGCCCTTCTTGACCGCCACGGACTTCCCGCAGATGTCGTCGAGGCCGGCGATCCGCTGGGGGTTGCCCTTGCCGACCACGATGCCGATCCCGGCCATGAAGTAGTCGACGAAGTCGACACCCTCGTTGATCTGCTTGTTGTTCTTGTCGACGCCCTGCTGGCGCTCGCGGGTGTCGGTGATGCCCGAGAGCCCGATGTCGTACTTCTTGTCCAGCAGCCCGGGCAGCACGTTCGCGAAGGGGCCGACGTCCTGGAACTCGAACTTGACGCCCAGCGACTTCTCCAGGGCGGCGGCGACGTCAGGGTCCAGGCCGTCCACCACGCCCTGGGCGTTCTTGAAGATCACCGGCGCCGCGGTGAACGACGAGCCCACCCGGATCACGCCGGCCTTGCGGATCGCCTCGGGCAGCCGGTCGTGGAGCGATTCCTGGCCGCCGCCGGTACCGCAGGCGCCGAGCAGGAGGGCGCCGGTGGTGGCTGCGGCGACGGCGGCGCAGTGGCGGCTGGTGGAGCGGGTCATCTTCGGTACTCCCGGATGGTCGACGCACTGTTCGGGAGTTCGGGACATGGCGGCAGGGTGTGCCGACAGCACCCCACCGGCCCCGTTCCGGTGAGACAGCACCCCGCCCGCGACCGCGGCCCCGGGAGGGGAGGCTGATGAGACTATAACGACCGGTTCATGTCACTCCGCACCGGGGGGATCCGCAGGTGGCGGGCCTCCTGGCCGAGCGGCACAACGTGCCTCCGTACCGGCGGAGTTCGGCGGTCCCCGACGGCGGAGACCGGACGGCGGAACCCTTCAACGGGCATCAGCTCCGCCACCGCTCCGGCAGCGGCCCGGGCAGGGCGGCCCGGCGCTCGCCTGATCGGCCCAGCCGGATCGCCGCGCCCGGGCCGCAGGGTGAGGCTGGCCCCGGGCGTGCGGCCCCGCCGCCCGCCCGCGCCCCGGGCGTGCGGGGGCGAGTCGCACCACCCGTCCCGACGAGAGCGGAGCACCGTGAGCCCCCACCCGCACCCCGTCCCAGGACCGGGTGGCGTGGACGCCGCAGTCCTCGACGCGCTGTTCACCCAGTCGCCGGTCGGCCTGCACGTCCTCGACCCCCGGCTGCGGCTGGTACGGGTCAACACCGCCGCGTACCGCATCAACGACTTCCGCATCCACGAGATGATCGGCAGACCGCTCTGGGACATCCTCACCGCCTTCCAGGTGCCCTCCCCGGACGAGGTCGAGGCACTGGCCCGCGAGATCCTGGAGACCGGCACCCCCGTCCTCGACCTGCGCCTGCACATCGCCGGCCGCGACCCCGCCGTCGAGGCCGTGATGTCCGTCTCCGGGTTCCGGCTCGAGGACCCCGACGGAACGGTGCTCGGCCTGGCCACCTCGCTCACCGACATCACCGAACGCACCCGCGCCGAGGAGCGCCTGCGCCTGCTGGAGAAGGCGGCAGGCACGGTCGGGACGACGCTCGACACCTTCCGCACGGCGCAGGAACTGTGCGACCTCGCACTGCCCGGCTTCGCGGACAGCGCAGCCGTCGACGTCCTCGACCTCGTCCTGCGCGGGGACGCGGTGCCGGCCGGGGCCTGCTGCGGCAACGCCACCGTGCGCCGCGCGGGCTTCCGCTCCGCGTCCGGCCGCCACCGCGAGGGCGTGCCGCGGGTCGGCGAGGTCGACACCTACCCCGGCGGCACCCCGCACTGGGACGTCCTCACCCGCCTGCGGCCCCGGCTGATCCGGCGGATGGGCGCCCACACCCACTGGCTGGACCCCACCCGGCCGCGCGACGCCCGGCTGCTCGCGGCCGGCGTCCACTCGATGATGGTGGTCCCGCTGCGCGCCCGCCGCGTCGTCCTCGGCCTGGTCAGCTTCTACCGCTGGCACAACCAGGTCCCGTTCGGCCGCGCCGACCTGGCCGTCGCCGAACTGCTCGCCTCCCGGGCCGCCCTGTCCATCGACAACGCCCGCCTCTACCAGCGCGAACACTCCGCCGCCCGGATCCTGCGGTCCCACCCGCACCGGCCCCCGGACCTCACGGGCGCCGCCGCCGACACCGCCGGCGCCTACCTCCCGGCCGCGTTCGGCGGCGCCTTCGTCGACGTCATCCCGCTCTCCGGCGCCAGGGTCGCACTGGTCGCCGGCGACACCACCGGACGGAAGTCGTCCGACGCCGCCCAGGCCATGGGCGAGCTGCGGGCCGCACTCACGGCCCTGTCCGACCTCGACCTCGCCCCCGACGAGATCCTCCACCGGCTCCACGACCTGGCCAACGGCCCCGAACAGGACCCCGAACCGGGCGGCGTCCGCCCCGCCTTCGACACCCCCGCGACCGCCACCTGCCTCTACCTCATCTACGACCCCGTGACCCGGCTGTGCACCATGGCCAACGCCGGCCACGCCCTCCCCGTCCTCGCCCACGCCGGCGGCGCGACCGAACACCTGGAGATGCCCCGGGGACCGGCCCTCGGCCGCGGCATCGCCCACTACCCGCTCGCCGAACGCGTCCTGCCCGAAGGTGCCACCCTGCTCCTGCACACCACCGCGCTGCTCCCCGCCGACGGCCCCGCCCACCGCCTCCCGCTCGACCTGCTGCCCCCCGTCCCGGCCGGCCCCACCCCGCCGCTGCAGGAGATCTGCGAAGCCGTCCTCGCCGCCATCGCCCCGGCCCGCCCACGGCACGACGCCGCCCTCCTGCTCGCCCGCACCCACCAACTCGACCGCCGCCACACCGTGTCCTGGACCCTCGACAACCGGCCGCAGGTCGTCTCCGAGGCGCGGAAGCTGATCCGCGACCAGCTGGCGGCCTGGTCCCTCGACACCCTCGCCGACACCACCCAGCTGATCGCCAGCGAGCTGATCACCAACGCCGTCCGCTACGCCGACGGCCCGATCGACCTGCGCCTGATCCGCGACCACACGCTGATCTGCGAGGTCACCGACGACAGCAGCACCGCCCCCCAGCTGCGCCGCGCGCTCGACAGCGACGAACACGGGCGCGGCCTGTTCATCACCGCCCAGCTCACCGACCGCTGGGGCGTGCGCCCGACCGGCCGGGGGAAGACCATCTGGGCCGAGCAGCCGCTGGCGGCGGACGACGCGTGACACCTCCCGGGCGGGCCGCCCCGGGCCCGTCACCCGGGCGGTCGGCGCGGGTCGCCCCGCCCCCGGCGCTCCGAAAGGCTGGGACCTCCCGCTGTCCCCGCCCCTCCCCAGGAGACCCAGCACCATGGCCATGACCCCGCCCGTCCGCCCCCGCCGCCCGTGGGCGGCCGCCGCCGCCCTGCTCGCCGCCACCGCGCTCACCGCAGCCCTCACCGCCGCCACGCCCGCCGGGGCCGCGGACCGGCACCCGGACGGGCCGAAGCCGACCGTGGTGCTGGTGCACGGGGCGTTCGCCGACGCCTCGGGCTGGAACGGCGTCGTGGAGCGGCTGCAGTGCGCGGGCTACCGCGTGGTCGCCCCCGCCAACCCGCTGCGCGGTCTCGCCCAGGACTCCACGTACATCGCGAGCGTGCTGGCGAGCATCGAAGGGCCGATCGTGCTGGCCGGCCACTCCTACGGCGGCGCCGTGATCAGCACCGCCGCCGCCGGGAACCCCCACGTCAAGGCACTCGTCTACATCGCCGCCCTGGTCCCCGACACCGGCGAGGTCATCGGCGAACTGGCCGCCCGGTTCCCGGACACCGAGCTCGGCCCGGCCCTGCAGCCGGTGCCGTTCACCAACGCGGACGGCACCTCGGGCACCGACCTGTACGTCAAGCCCGACAAGTTCCGGCAGGTCTTCGCCGCCGACCTGCCGGAGAACACCACCTCGGTGATGGCCGCGACCCAGCGCCCCATCAGCGCCTCGGCGTTCGCCGACATCGCCACCGCGGCGGCCTGGCACACCATTCCCTCCTGGGCGCTGGTGGCCCGCCAGGACAAGGCGCTGGGGGAGCTGGAACGCTTCGAGGCCGAGCGCGCCCACTCCACGACCGTCGAGATCGACGCCTCCCACGTCGCGATGGTCTCCCACCCGGAGGCCGTCACCGATCTCATCCTGGCGGCCGCGCACACCCAGTGAGCGGCACGTCAATGCGGTGGCGCCCACCGCTGGGACCTGCCACCATCTGCGGATGATCACTCTCGCCGACGACCTCGGCCACCTCTCGTACACCGTCGCCGGCGACGGCCCGCCGGTCGTCCTCGTGCACGCCGGCGTCGCCGACCACCGAATGTGGGACGCGGTGGTGCCCGCCCTCGCCGGGCACCACACCGTCATCCGCTACGACCTGCGCGGCTTCGGCGAGTCCGCGCCCCCGACCGGTCCGTTCCGGGAGACCGACGACCTGGGCCGGCTGCTGGACCATCTCGGCCACCGGCAGGTCCGGCTGGTCGGCGCGTCCTGGGGCGGCCGGGTGGCCGTCGACTTCACGCTCGCCCACCCGGACCGGGTGCGGTCCCTGGCCCTGCTCGCCCCGCCGTGGCCCGGCTACGACTGGTCGGCCGACATGATCGCGTACGACGAGGCCGAGACGGCGGCCCTGGCCGCGGGCGACCTCGAGGCGGCGGTCCGGGTGAACCTGGACATGTGGCTGCGCGGACCGGCCCGCGGCTGGGCGGACGTCGCCCCCGGGCTGGCCGAGCACCTCCGGGCCCCGGTACGGACCTCACTGGTCAACCAGGACACCGTCGGCGAACACTCCCAGGGCGGCCCGCGCGGCGACCTCACGGCGATCGACGTCCCCACGCTGGTCGGGATCGGCGGCCTCGACGTCCCCGACTTCCAGGACATCGCCCGCCGCTACGCCGCCGCGATCCCCGGCGCCGAGCTGGTCGAGTTCCCCATGGCGGCCCACCTCATCGCGCTGGACGCGCCCGCCGAACTCGTCGCGGCGCTCACGCCGTTCCTCACCCGCTGAGCCCGCTGAGCCCGCCGAGCCCGCTGGACCCGCTGACCGTCCGGGCCGGGCTGCCGCTGGCGGCGAACGCCTGACGGTTCGTCGGCGGGTGAACGGCAGCCCACCGGCGACGGGCCGTCCCCGCCGCACCGGACGTACTGGAGCAGGTCTTCCGCCGTGCACTCTCCCGGGGTCAGCTCCGGGCCATCGTGGGAAGGAGCTGCTTCCAGGCGAGTTCGCCGCCGGCGGCCTCCATCACCGCCCACGGGTTCCAGAAGTCGCGGAAGAGGGCGATCCGGCCCTGCTCGTAGCGCACCACCGACAGGTAGGTCTGCCGGTAGTGGCCACCGGTGGCGATCATGGTGCAGTCGCCGGTGAACGACGCGACGAGCAGGCCGCCGTCGCCGTCCTGCGTGGCGGCGTAGAACTCGGGTTCGGAGAAGGCGACCTTCAGCTGCTCGCGGAAGACGGTCATCTGCGCGAGCAGTGCCTCCCGGCCCTGGAACCGGGTGGGGAGACCCCAGGCGGGGTACGGGAATTCGAGGACGCCGTCCGCGGTGAAGCCGTCGACCCACTCCTCGATCCTGCCGTCCGACAGCAGGTCCAGGCCGTACCTGAACAGGTCCTTCAGCTCTTGGGGCGTGGTCATGCGGCTCCTTCTCCTGCGGGGTGGTCAGCGGGGGGTGGTGACGATGCGGCCGAGAACCCGGTCGATCGCCCGGTCGGGCAGCAGCCTGGCCAGCACGCGGCTGCCGATCGCGTCCCGGCCGACGCCGTACCGGGTCCTCGGACGCTCGGCGACCAGGGCGCGGAAGACCACCCGGGCGACGTCGTCGGCGGTCGTGCGGCTGGTCCGGGCCTGGGCCGCGTTGGCGCTCATGAACGGCGGGAAGGTGTCCCGGTAGAGAGCCCGGACGGGCTCGGGGACGCTGTCCAGCGCCCGGGTGCCCGCCTCGTGCATCTTGTCCCAGATCGGCGTCAGGACGGCGCCCGGCTGGACCACCGACACCGCGATCCGCTGCGGGGCGAGCTCGCGCCGCAGCGCGTCGCTGAGTGCCTCCTTGGCGAACTGGGCGGCGGCGTAGGCGCCGAGGTAGGGGATCGCGACGTTCCCGAGGCCGGAGGTCACATTGACGATCCGTCCGGTGCCGGTGCGCAGCAGCGGCAGGAAGCCCTGGATCACCAGCAGTTGACCCGTGACGTTGGTGTCCAGCTGCCGGCGCAGGAGTTCGGCCGGCACGCATTCGAGGGGGGCCGTGACGGCGATGCCCGCGTTGTTGACCAGCCCCCACAGCCCGGCTCCGCCGAGGAGTTCGGTGACCTCGTCCACGGCGGCCCGGACCGACTTCTCCTCCGTCACGTCGACGACCAGCGGGGTCAGCCGTCCGGGCGCGGCCTGGCGCAGCCGTTCGCCGTCCTCGGCGCGGCGGACCCCGGCGAGGACGTGGAAGCCGACCCGTGCCAGGTGGAGCGCGCAGGCCCGGCCCAGCCCCGAGGAGGTGCCGGTGACGACCACGGCGCGGCCCGCCGGTGCAGTGGGACCCGACGACTTGGGCACGTGACTCCTCCGGGTTCGGGGTGTTGCGGTGGACGGGTCGCACGCCGTGTGCCGGCGGCGGGCCGCCGCGCCCGCTCCGCGCGGGCGGCCCCCGTCGGACGGCCGGCAGTGCGGGGTCGTCCGTTCACGGCCGATTCGGCCGGTCCCACAGTAGGGGGTGGCGGAGCGAAGATCCGGGACGCGCGGGCCGGGGGCCTGTCGGGTCATGCCCGTCCCCCGGCGGGCTTCACTCGATGGGGTGAACGGCCCGGCCGGCCCGGCATGGCGGATAGTGCACAAACAACTGGCTGGCCATTGTTGCGGCCAGGTAACCCCCCTTCGTCCCCGAGGAGGAGACATGGCAACAGCCACCCAGGACGTCATCACCGTCAAACTCGAGCGCACGTTCCAGACCATGGACGCCAACAACGACGGCTACCTGGACTGGACGGACTACCAGAAGCTCGCCGACCGCTACATCCAGGCCTACAAGCTCGGCAAGGACGACCGCCGCGCCAGGGCGCTGCAGAGCTTCTGTCAGATCTACTGGCTGGAACTGCTGCGCCACGCCGGCGTGGACGCGGACCGGCTCTCCAAGGACCAGTTCGTTATGGCCAACCGCCTCGCGTCCATCGACACGAGCCGGCTCAACATGGCCGACGGCGCCGGCCACGTCATCTTCGACGTGATCGACGTCGACGGCGACAACGAGATCAGCAAGGACGAGTTCAAGCGCTTCCTGCGGGACGTGTGGCGGACCGAGGCACCCGACTCCATGGACGTGTTCAACAAGCTGGACACCGACGGGGACGGCGCGATCTCGCGTCAGGAGTTCATCCGCGCGGTGCGTGAACACTTCCTCTCGGACAACCCGGACGCACCGGGCAGCCTGTTCTTCGGGCACGTCTGAGCGGATCCGCGCGAGCGGACACCGCGGGGGAGTGACAGGACGTCAGCCCGCGCCGCCGTCGGGGGCGCGCAGCGGGGGTGACGTGCCCCGCACACCGCGCATCCGCTCCGCCCGGAGCACCCGCCCGCCGGGACGGCACTCCCGTCCCGGCGGGCGGGTGTCACCCGGGCCCCGGCGCCACCCCCGGGTTCCCCAGCACCGACGCGTTTCCCCGTCCCGCACCCTTGCCGTGGGCGGCTCGACCACACCGCGAAAGGCCATCTGATGCTGACGCAGCACCCCCACACCTCCGGCGACGTGGGGACCTTCTACAACCGCCACACGGACGTGTACGACAGTGCGCTCGGCGGCAACATCCACGTCGGCTACTGGGACGACGAAGCCGACGACAGCCCCATGCGCGAGGCGACCGACCGGCTGACGGACCTGGTCACCGAACGCCTCGCCCCGGCCGAGGGGCAGCACCTGATCGACGTGGGGTGCGGCCACGGCAGCACCGCGGCCCGCATCATCGCGCACCACGCCGTGGAGATCACCGGCGTCAGCGTCAGCGACTACCAGGTCGACCTGGCCAACAGTCGTCCGCAGCCGCTGGACCTCCCCGGCCGCGCCTCCTTCCGGCTGGCCGACGCCATGGACCTCCCCTTCCCGGACGAGACCTTCGACGGCGCCTACGCCATCGAGTCCCTGATGCACATGAAGGACAAGGCCGCGGCCCTCGGCCACCTCGCGCGGGTCCTGCGCCCCGGCGGCCGGCTCGTCATCGCCGAGCACCACCTCGACGGTGAGCTCGACCTCCCGGACGTGGCCCGGATGGCCGACGCGCAGGCGTTCTTCAAGTTCGCGCTGACCGGCGACCTGTACCGGCGGCTGCTGCGGGAGGCCGGGCTGAAGGTAGTGGACCACACGGACATCACCGAGAACGTCCGGCGCTCCTACGACAGCATGACCGACGCCTGGCGGGAGGCCGCCCGCACCGATCCCGACCGCAGGGCCGCGGGCGAGTGGCAGACGGCCGCCGACCTGGGCGCTTGGTGCTTCGCCGTTCCCCAGCTCCGCTACGGCCTGCTGACCGCCGTCCGCCCCTGAGTCCCGCCCAGTACCGCCGAGGTCGTGAGCCATGCCCGCCCCGCCCGCCCCGAACCGCTGTCCGTACCGCCTGGACGGCGGCGCAGCGGATGTCCACGGCGAAGCCGCGGCGCTGCGCGCGCTCGGGCCCGCCGCCCGCGTCGAGCTGCCCGGTGGGGTGCCGGCCTGGTCGGTGACCGACCCGGGGCTGGTCCGGCGGCTGCTGGTCCACCCCCGGGTGTCCAAGGACGCGCACCGGCACTGGCCCGCGTTCCTCGACGGCGACCTGCCCGCCGACTGGCCGCTGCGGATCTGGATGGACATCCGCACCGTCCAGACCGCCTACGGGCCAGACCACGGCAGGCTGCGGCGGCCGCTCGTCCCCGCGTTCACCGCGCGCCGGGTCCGGGCCCTCGCCCCGTGGATCGAGGAGATCACCGCGAGGCTGCTGGACGGCCTCGAGGAGGCGGCCGCGGCCGCCCCCGGCGGGGTGGTTGACCTGCGCGAGCACTTCGCCGCGAGGCTGCCGTGGCTGACCGTCACCGCGCTGGTGGGCCTGCCGGAGACCCTGCACGACGGCTTCCAGGCCGTCAACGACACGGTCTTCACCACCAACCTGACGGTGGAGCAGGTCGCCGCCAACGCGGCCGAGGCCGCGCAGCTCCTCGGGGACCTGCTCGCGGTCAAGGCCGAGCACCCCGGTGACGACGTCACCAGCGCCCTGCTCGCCGCCCACCGGGCGGGGCAGCTCGACCACCGGGAGCTGGCCGACAGCATCTGGATGATGCTCGGCGCCGGCTACGGCACCACGGCGGGCCTGCTGGACCACGCCGTGGTCAACCTGCTCACCCACCCGGCCCAGCTGGCGCTGGCCGTCTCGGGCCGGGTCGGCTGGGACCAGGTCGTCGAGGAGACCCTGCGCCACCAGGCCCCGGTGGCCAGCTTCATGATGCGATTCCCCACCGAGGACCTGTACGACGAGGCGACCGGGCTGACCTTCGCGCGGGGCGAGGCCCTCGTCATCAACTACGCGGCGGTCGGCCGTGACCCGGGCGTGCACGGCCCGGACGCCGGCCGCTTCGACCTCACCCGCGCCACCGCCCGCGAGCACCTGGCGTTCAGCCACGGCCCCACCTACTGCCTGGGCGCCGAACTCGCCCGCCTCGAAGGGCGGACCGCGCTGGCGGCGCTGTTCACCCGGTTCCCCGGCCTCGAACTCGCCGTCGCGCCCGCCTCACTGGTCCCGCTGCCCTCGCTGATCTTCAACGGGCACCGGGAGATTCCCGTACGGCTCGGAGGAAGTCCCCGCACTTGAGCACCGACCAGCAGACCCTCCACCGGTTGACGGCGTACCAGCAGGACGTGTGGGCCGCCGGGGCCAGCGCACCGCAGTCACCCCAGTTCAACTGCGTCCTCCACGAACGTCTGCTCGGCAGCGTCGACCGCGACCGGCTCGCCGCCTGCGCGGAGCTGGTACTGCACCGCCACGAGACGTTCCGGCTGCGGTTCGCCGACCGGGCGGGGGTGCCGTTCCAGCGGGTGGCGCAGGAGCGTGTCCCGGTCACCGTGGTCGACCTCTCGCACGAACCCGAACCGGACGCCGCCTGCGCCCGCTGGATGCGCCGGTCACTGGCCGGCGCCCTCCCGCTCACCGGCGGCCCGCTGGTCGAGGCCGCGCTCCTGCTGGAGGGCCCGGACGTCACGCACCTGCACGTCAAGGCGCACCACATCGTCGCCGACGGCTGGAGCCTCGACCGGCTCGGCCACGAGATCCTCCACGAGTACGCGCACGCACCGCAGGGCGGCGCGCGGCGCAGCGTTCCCGCGGCGCCGTCCCCGCTGGCCTCCGTCGAGCCGGACGCCGCGTACCGCGCCGGCGCGGACGGCGACCGCGACCGGGCCTTCTACCGGGAGTACCTCCGCGGCGCGGCGCCCGTCCTGTTCGGGCGCACCCGCGCCGAGGGCCCGGGGGAGCGCGGCCGCCACTCCTTCGTGATCGACGGCGCCCTCGTCGGCCGGATCCGCGCGGCGGGCTTCTGGCCGTTCACGTACCTGGCGGCCATGCTCGGCACGTACCTGACGCGGGTGCACCGCAGCGAGGAGGTGATCCTCGGCGTCCCGTTCCTCAACCGGACGTCCGAACCCCACCGGGGCGTACTCGGCCAGTTCGCCAACACCCTGCCGCTGCGGATCGCGGCACCGGGCAGCCGGACCGTCGGTGACCTGCTCGCCGGGATCCAGGACGCCACCCGGGTGCTGCGCCGCCATGAGCGGCTCTCGCTCGGCGACATCCTGCGCGAGGCGCCCGCCACCGGCCACGGCCCGCGGCAGCTCTTCGACGTGACGCTCTCCGCCGTGAACTGGTCCCGGCGGGAGCAGGTCGGCGGCCTGGCACGGCGGACGGCCCTGCGGGCCCCCTCGCACGACCAGCACGCCCTGGCCGTCCTGGTGTCCGCCTTCGACGACACGGCCGCCCTCCGGGTCGACCTGGACCACGCCCGTGACGTCTTCGACGAGGACTCGCCCGTCACCGCCCTGGCCGCCCACCTCACGACCCTGATGGAACACGGCGTCGAACGGCTGGACCGGCCACTGGCGGAGGTACCCATGCTGTCACCCGCCGAGCACCGGGACCTCACCGCCGGGCGCGCCCGCGGCCGGCGGGTACCCCGCGCGGACCGGGCCACCGTGCACGGACTGTTCGAGGCGCAGGCCGCCCGGCACCCGCAGCGGACCGCGGTCATCGCACCGTCCGGCGGCACCCTGACCTACGCCGAACTCGACGCCCGGGCCAACCGCGTCGCGCGGTCCCTGCGGGCGCAGGGCGTCGGCCCCGACGACCGGGTCGCGGTGATGATGCAGCGGGGGCCGGACCTGCCGGCCGCCCTGCTCGGCACACTCAAGGCGGGCGGCGCGTACGTCCCGGTGGACCCCGGCCACCCGGCCGAGCGGGTGCGGTTCCTGCTGCGCGACAGCCGGGCCAAGGTGGTGATCGTCGACGACGACGCCCGCGGCGTCCTGCCCGGGGGCGCGACCGGGCGCCGCATCGGGGACCTGCTGCACGGCAGCGCGGCCCCGGTCGGGCCGATCGCCACCCCCCGCGACCTCGCCTACGTCATCTACACCTCCGGCTCGACCGGGGCACCCAAGGGCGTCATGGTCGAGCACCGCAGCGTGGTCAACCGGCTGGCGTGGATGCAGCGTTGCTACCCGCTCGGCGGGCCGGACGTGCTGCTGCAGAAGACGCCGGTCTCCTTCGACGTCTCCGTCTGGGAGCTGTTCTGGTGGGCCACCGAGGGCGCCACCGTGGCCCTGCTGCCGCCCGGCGGCCACCGGGACCCGCGGGAGGTCCTGAAGGCCGTCCGCGAACACCGGGTCACCGCCGTGCACTTCGTCCCCTCGATGCTCGGCCCGTTCCTCGACCTGCTGGAGGACCCGGCCGCCCGCGCGGCCGTCCGGTCGCTGCGGTACGTCTTCTGCAGCGGGGAGGCACTGCCCGCCGCCGTCGTCGAGCGGTTCAACCGCCTGGCCGAGCGGTGCCGCCGCGAGAGCGGCACCGGACGCTCCCCCCGGCTGGTGAACCTGTACGGCCCGACCGAGGCGACGGTCGACGTCTCCTCCTACGACTGCCCCGGCGACCCCGTGCATGGCATCGCCCGGGTCCCGATCGGCCGGCCGATCGACAACACCGCACTGTACGTCCTGGGCGCCGACGACCTGCCGCAACCCGTCGGGGTCGCGGGCGAACTGTGCATCGGCGGCACCGGGGTCGCCCGCGGCTACCTCGGCCGTCCGGAGCTGACCGCCGAGAGGTTCGGCGAAGACCCGTTCACGCCGGGCGGCCGCCTCTACCGCAGTGGCGACCTGGCCCGGTGGCTCGCCGACGGCACCCTGGAGTACCTCGGACGGCTCGACGACCAGGTCAAGATCCGCGGCCACCGGGTCGAACCCGCGGAGGTGGCCGCCGCGCTGCGCACGGTGCCGGGTGTCCGGGACGCCGTCGTGGCCGGCCGCACCACCGCCGACCGGGGGACCGTGCTGGCCGCCTACTACGTCGCGCACTCCCCGATCGGGGCGCCGGAGCTGCGCGAACGGCTCGGGCGGCTGCTGCCCGCGTTCATGGTCCCGGCCTCCTTCACCCGGATCGACGCCGTGCCGCTGACCCCCAGCGGCAAGGCCGACCGCAACGCGCTGCCCCGGCCGCACGACACCCCCGACGCCACCGGACGCGGCCGGCCGCCGCGCAACCGGGCCGAAACGGTGCTGGCCGAGGTCTGGGCCGCCGTCCTGGGCCACCCTGCCGTCGGGCTCCACGAGGACTACTTCGCCCTCGGCGGCGACTCCATCCTGATGCTCAAGGTCCGCGCCGAGACGGAGGCCCGCGGCCTGACCTTCTCGCTCACCGACCTCCTGCGCCACCCGACGGTAGCCGCACTCGCCGCCCGTACCCGGGACTGCGACGCCCCCGCGGCCCTCCCGGCGCCCTTCGCCCTCGTCAGCGACCTCGACCGGACCCGCACGGGCGACGCCGAGGACGCCTTCCCGCTGACCCGCCTCCAACTCGGCCTGCTCTACCACAGCCGCCGCCACGAGACCTCGGCCAGATACCGGGACGTCTTCCGGTACACCCTCGACATGCCCTGGGACGAGACGGAGTTCCGCCGCGCCTTCGACCGGCTGACGGCCCGGCACCCGGCGCTGCGCTCGGCCTTCGACCTGACCGGCGCCGAACCGCTGCAGGTCGTCCGCCCCCGGGTGGACGGCGGCCTGGACATCGCCGACCTGCGCCCGCTCGACAGCGCGGCGGCCGAGGCCCGGGTACGCGCCCACATCGAGGACCGGCGCCGCCACCGCTACGCCTTCGACCGGGCACCGCTGTACCTGTTCCGCGCCCACCTGCGGCCCGCCACGGTCGACCTGGTCCTCAGCTTCCACCACGCGCTCCTCGACGGCGGCAGCGTCGCCACGCTGCTCCAGGAACTGCTCCGGGACTACGCCCACGGCCTGGGCCTCGGCGCGGACCCGGTCGAGGACACGGTGCTCCCGTCACCGGCCACCCACGTACGGCTGGAGCAGGCCGCCCTGCGGTCGACGGAGGCCCGGCAGTACTGGCGGCAGAAGCTGGCCGGCTGCGAACCCCTGCCGCTCGAGTCCTTCCCGCCGCACCGGCCCGCCACCGCCCGCCGGCCCGCCTCGCGCCGGGTCGACCTGCCCGGCGCCCTCGTCGAGGGCGTACGGCGCCTCGCCGCCGACCACACCCTGCCGGTGAAGTCCGTCCTCCTCGCGGCGCACGCCCTGACGCTGGCGATGCTCGCCGGCACCCGCGACGTCACCACCGGGCTGATCACCCACGGCCGGCCCGAACTAGCCGGGGCGGAGCGGATCGCGGGCCTGTTCCTCAACACCGTGCCCGTCCGCCTGGACACCGCACGCGGCAGCTGGCTCGCCGTGGCGCGCGAGGCCTTCCACCAGGAGCAGGAGGGCCACCCCCACCGCCGCCACCCCCTGAGCGCCATCCAGGAGGACCACGGCGGGCCCGTCCTGGACACCGCGTTCAACTACGTGCACTTCCGCCAGCTCTCCGGCATCCTCGCCCTGCCCGGCCTGCGGCTCACGCAGTTCCACAGCTGGGAGGAGAGCGACTTCCGGCTCCTGGTGAACGCGGTCACCGAACCCGACGGCACCGGGATGTGGCTGCGGATCGACTGCGACGGCACGACGTTCTCCGCCGAACAGGGCGACACCTTCGCCGCCGGCTACCTCGGCATCCTGCACCGCATGGTGGAACAGCCCCACGCCGAACCGGACTTCGCCTTCCTCGCCGCCCCGCCGCCGCCGGCCCCCCGCACCGAGCACCCCACCGTGACGGCCCGCTTCACCGAACAGGCCGCCCGCACCCCGTACGCCACCGCCCTGGTGCTGGGCGACGAACGCTGGAGCTACGCCCGGCTGGCCGACACCGCGGAACACGTGGCGGCGCGGCTGCACGCCCTCGGCCCCCCGGCCAACGCCCGGATCGGCATCGCCATGGACCGCTCGCCGCTGGCCGTCGCCGTGCTGCTGGGCGTCCTGCGGGCCGGCTGCGCGGCCGTCCCGCTGGACGTCGGCTACCCGGCGCCCCGGCTGGCCGCGATGCTGGCCCAGGCCAGGCCCTTCCGCGTCGTCACCGGACCGGCGTACGCGCACCTCGTCGGTGATCCGGCGCTGCCGCTGCCCGCGGAGGCGCTCGCCGCACCGGCGCCGCCGGACTGTCCGGCCCCGCCCGGGCCGGACGCCGGGAGCACCGCGTACCTCCTGTTCACCTCGGGCTCCACCGGAACGCCCAAGGGCGTCGCGATGCCGCACCGCGCCCTGGCCGGCCTGGTCGCCTGGCAGACCCGCGCGCCCAGCGCCGCCGCCGGAGGGGTGACCCTGCAGTACGCTCCGCTGAGCTTCGACGTCTCCTTCCAGGAGATCCTCTCCACGCTGTGCTCCGGCGGCACCCTGTGCCTCGCACCCGACGCCGAGCGGCGCGACCCGCCCGCACTGCTGCGCCTGCTCGAGCGCGAGCGCGTCGAACGGGTCTTCCTCCCCCCGGTGGCCCTCCAGCAACTGGCCGAAGCCGCCCGCGCGCTGGGCATCACCCCACCGGCCCTGCGGGTGGTCATCACCAGCGGCGAGCAGCTGCGCGTCACCCCGGAGATCCGCGCACTGTTCGCCGCACTGCCGGGAGCCGTGCTGGAGAACCAGTACGGCCCGACCGAGACCCACGTGGTCACTACCTTCACGATGACCGGGGACCCCGAGGACTACCCCGCGCTGCCGCCGATCGGCCGCCCCGTCGACGGCGCCGAGGTGCACCTCCTGGACGAGCGGCTGCGACCGGTCCCGGCCGGCGCGCGCGGCAGCATCCACCTCGGCGGCCCCTGCCTCGCCGACGGCTACGAGGGCCGCCCGGACCTCACCGCCGAGCGCTTCCTCCCGCACCCGACCGCCGACCCGGACCGCAGGCTCTACCGCACCGGCGACCTCGGCATGACGCTTCCCGGCGGCGACATCGTCTTCCTCGGACGCGAGGACAGCCAGGTCAAGGTACGGGGCTTCCGCGTCGAGCCCGCCGAGGTGGAAGTCGCCCTCACCGGCCCGGCGGACCGCCACCCCGGCCTCGCCGACGCCGCCGTCGTGGCCCGTCGGCGCGCCGACGGCGAGACCGTCCTCGCCGCCTTCCTCCTCGGCGAGGGCACCGACGAGGACCTGGCCCGCATCCGCGAGCGGCTGCGCGCCACCCTGCCCGACCACCAGGTCCCCTCCCACCTGCAGTGGATCCCCCGGTGGCCGCTGACCCCCAGCGGCAAACGCGACGACGCCGCACTGCGCCGCCTCCCTCTGACCGCGCCCGGCCGCGCCCCCGCCGCCGGGCCGCGCGACGCGTACGAGCGGGCACTGACCGAGATGCTCGCGGACGTGCTGTCGCTGGACACCGTCGGGGTGCACGACAGCCTCTTCGACCTCGGCGGCACCTCGCTCACCGTGATGCGGCTGGTGGTCAGGATCGAACAGCGCTACCGCGTGCACCTCCCCCTCGCCGAGTTCATCGCGACACCCACCCCCGCGGGCCTCGCGGCCCGGCTGCGCGACGGCGGCGCGCGAGCCGTCCACGACCCGCTGGTGCCGATCCGCCCGCAGGGCACCCACCCGCCCCTGTTCCTGGTCCACCCGATGGGCGGCAACGTGCTGTGCTACCTGGCCCTCGCCCGGCACCTCCCGGACGGCCGGCCGCTGCACGCCCTCCAGGCCGCCGGAGCCGACCCCGGCACCACCCCGCTGCGCAGCGTCGAGGAGCTCGCGGCCCGGTACCTCACCGCGCTGCGGACCGTGCAGCCGCACGGCCCCTACACCATCGGGGGCTGGTCCTTCGGCGGCTTCGTCGCCTTCGAGATCGCCCGCCGGCTGCGCGCGGCGGGCGAGGAGGTGGCCCGCCTGCTGGTGCTGGACACCACCGCCCTGCACCAGGGACCACGCGCCCCCCACGGCGACGACGCCCTGCTGGGCTGGTTCTTCCACGAGCTGATCCGGCCCGGGGACGGCGCCGCGCCCGCCCCGGGGACCGTCCCCGCCGGACCCGGCCCACTCGAGGAGAAGTTCGCGGTCATGGCCCGCCTCGCCGCCGAGCGGGGCGTCCTGCCGGCCGGCAGCTCCGGGGCCGCCATCCGCCGCCTGTTCGACGTCTACCGGGCCAACTGGCAGGCCACGCTGGACTACCGGCCACCGCGCGAGGACCACGACCTCACCCTGATCCGCGCCTCGGAACCGCTGCCCGCCGTCCTGGCCGACCTGCACCGCGCCGCCGGAACCTGCCACCAGGACCCCCGCAACGGCTGGAGCGGCATGACCGGCGGCCGGATCCACGTCGTCCCCGTCCCCGGCAACCACCTGACCATCATGGAGGAACCGCACGTGGCCCACCTCGCCGACACCGTCGCCCGCCTGACCGGCACCGGCCCCGCCCGAACCGGCCGGGAGAGCTGACGCCATGACCACCGGACAGCGGACGAAGGTCCTGGTGATCGGCGCCGGCGTCGGCGGCCTAGCCTGCGCGCTCACCCTGCGGCGCGTCGGCCTCGACGTCGAGGTGTACGAGCGCGCCACCGAGCTGCGCACCACCGGCTCGGCCCTGTCGGTCATGAGCAACGCCGTCACCGCCCTGGCCACCCTCGGCATCGACCTGGCCCTCGACAAGCGCGGCCAGGCCGTCGAGTCGTTCAGGATCATGGACCGGCGTGGCCGGCGGATCAGGGACCTGCCGTTCAAGGAGGCCTGCGACACGGCCGGGGCACCCAGCTTCTGCCTCGGCCGCGCGGAGCTCCAGGAGGCGCTGCTGGCGGAACTCGGGGACTGCCCGATCCACCTGGGGGCGACCGCCGCCGGCTTCGGGACCACCGGCGCGGGCGTCACCGTCCGCTTCACGGACGGCCGTTCGGCGGACGGGGACGTCCTGATCGGCGCCGACGGCATCAACTCGGCCGTCCGGCGCCACCTCGTCGGCCCCGAGACCGCACGGGACGGCGGCTACCTCGTCCGGCTCGGCATCGTCCCCTTCCGGCACCCGCTCCTCACCACGGGCGGCGTACGCCACTACTGGGGCAGCGGACAGCGTTTCGGCCTCATCGACATCGGCCACGGCCGCTGCTACTGGTGGGCGACCACCAGCACGCGTACGGCCGGGTCCGCCGACGGGCCGACCGCCGACCGCGTCAAGGACACCCTCGCCGACGCATTCGCGGACTGGGCGGACGAAGTGCGGGAAACCATCCGGGTCACGCCGCCGCAGTCCATCCTCACCGTCCCCTCCCAGGACCGCGCCTTCCTGGAACGGTGGGGCGACGGCCGCGTCACCCTGCTCGGCGACGCCGCGCACCCCATGCTGACGGCGCTCGCCCAGGGGGCCGCCATGGCCATCGAGGACGCCGTCGTGCTGGCCGGTACGCTCGCCGGGACCACCGCCGGCGACGACCCGGCACCGGCTCTGCGCGCCTACGAGGACCGCCGCCGCGACCGGGCGCGGGCCATGGTGGCCGAATCCCGGGCGGTCAGCGACCTGGAACAGGCGACCCACCCCGCCCGGCGCCTGCTCCGGGACGGCTACTTCCGGCTGGTACCCCGCCAGGTCCTCACCCGGCGGCTGACCCAGGCGCTCACCTACCCGGACCCCACGGTCACCGGACCCGGCGGCGTGCGGCGCGAACTCAGCCCCCTGGAGCGCCTGTACTGGATCGCCGACCGGACCTCACCCCTCAACGTCCTCGCCCGGGCCCGCGTCCACGGCCACCTGCCCCCGGAGCTGCACCGCCGCGCCCTCGACGCGCTCCAGCTCCGGCACCCCCTGCTGCGCGTCGCGATCACCGACGACGGCACCGGATCGCACCCGGCCTTCACCCCGTGCGACGGACAGCAGATCCCGCTGCGGCACGTCGAGGTGCCGCCCGGCGACCCCGAGGCCGACACCCGGTGGGAGCGGGAGGTCAACGACCGCGAACTGGCGGAGTCCGTCGACTCGTCCACCGGGCCGCTGCTGCGCGCGGTGGTGATCACCTCCGGCGGGACCGACGGTGACGGCCAAGGACGCGTCCACGACCTGCTGCTGACGGCATCGCACACCATCGCCGACGGCAAGACCTGCCTGTCCCTGCTCCGGGAGTGGATCGACCTCGCCGCACGGGCCGCCACCGGCACACCGCTGCGGATCACCCCGCTGCCCGTACGGCCCGCCACCGAGGACCTGCTCCCGCGCCGCCACCGTGGCACGGCAGGCGTCTCGGGGCTCAAGGCCATGATGGTGCGCGACCAGGCGGACGCCGGGCCGGGCCCCGCACAGCGCGTCGTCCCCAGCCGCCACGTGCCGTTCGAGCAGCGGCGCACCCGGATGCTGCACCGGTCCCTCACCGCCGACCGGCTGGACATGCTGGTGGAGGCGGCCACCCGCCACGGCACCACGGTCCACGGGGTGCTCGCCGCCGCAATGGTGACGGCCGTCGCCCGGGATGCCGGAACCCCGGCGGGCGGACACGTCTCGATCGGCTCGCCGGTCGACTTCCGGCGTGATCTCGACCCGGCCGTCGCCCTCGACGAGGCCGGCACCTACGTGGCCACCGTCCCCACCCGGGTCCGCTACGAGCCAGACCGGCCGCTGTGGTCGACGGCCCGGGAGATCAGCCAGGACCTGGTACGCCGCCGCGCCCGCGAGGACCACCTGGCCATGCTCAGCCTGCCGCGCTGGGCGGGGCTGGACTCGCCGCAGGAGTGCGCGTCGTTCATGCGCTTCATGGACGAGCAGGGGCCGATCAACCTGTGCCTGTCCAATGTCGGCCGCTACGAGTTCCCCGACCGGGTGGGCTCCTGGCAGGTGAGCGAGGCCCAGTTCCTGACGGGCATCTCGATCATGGGCGCCGTCGTGGCGACGGCCACCACCTGCCACGGCCGGCTCGCCTGGAACTTCAGCCATGTCGAGCACCTCGTCCCGCACGCGCGGGCACAGCGGATCGCCGACGAGTCCGTGCGGAGCGTGCTGTCCGCACTCCCGGGGTGACCGTTCACCGCGTCACGGCTGCGAGACTCCGGCCCTGTTCTGCATCAGCCGCGCGATGTCGGCCAGGGTCGGCGCGTCCGCCAGTTCGTCGTGGTCGATCACCAGCCCCGAGTCCTCCTCCAGCACGATGGACAGCTCCACCGCGAACAGCGAGTCCAGACCCAGCGCCGCCGGTGTGGCGGTGGGGGAGAGCAGTTCGGGCCGCACCTGGAACCGGCCGGTCAGGACGCTGGCCAAAGTGTCGTACACGTCGTCTCTCCGGAACGGTCGGTGCGAGCGGGGGAGGGTCGGTCGTACCAGGGCGGCGGCGCGCAACCGGCGCCGGGCGGCGGCTCAGTCGTATCACGCCGAACCGCCCGGCGGGCGGACTGACGCGCGGCCGCGGGATCGGGCGAACCCCTGGTCAGGTGCGGCGAGATGGAAGGGGACACCGCTGCGGCGCGCCTCGCCGAGCCGTCCGAGCAGCTCGAACTGCTCCGCCGGAACCAGCGGCTCCCACTCCCGCAGGCTGCGTACCGCGTGGTCGGTGTGCTCCGCCGGGTCCAGGACGATCGCGGAGATCTCCGCGGCCGTCATGACACCGCCGTCGAAGACGAACCCCACCCGGGTGGGCAGCCGCGCGGTCGGCGGCCGGAACACCGAGGCGAGGAACCGCGGCTCCCCGGTGAGAATGCGGCCGGTCTCCTCCCTGGTCTCCCGGACCGCGGCCTCCCAGGGCGTCTCGCCGGGGTCGAGCATGCCGCCCGCCAGGAGCTGCCAGCCCTTGTGGTGGTACTTCAGCAGGATCGGCCGTTCCGCCTCGTCGGTGGTGTAGGTGCACGCCCAGCCCAGGGCGTACGGGTGGCCGCCGAAGAGCCAGCGGTGGCTCGGAGGAAGCGTCATCGGCCGGCCCCGCCGTCGGTCCAGGCGGCCACCTGGCGGGCCAGTACGTCCGCGGCGTCCGGGGTCGTCGCCCGCAGAGCGAGCAGGCCGGCCATGATGACGTCGCACAGCTCGCCCTGGAGCTCGGCCAGGGTGTGGCTGTGGCCCTTGCGGGGGTTGGCGCCGATGACACCCAGGAGCGCCTGGGCCGCCTCGCCGACCTCCTCCTGCAGTTTCACCACCTGCATGGTCAGCAGCGGCTGCCCGAGCTCGGCGCAGTGCCGGTCGAGCGTCCGGTGCCGCAGCTCGACCGCCGCCCAGATCTCCGGCAGGCCCGTCAGCAGCCGTACCTCCAGCTGCCGCAGGAGGACCTTCAGCGCGGGCGGCATCGGCAGCGACCCCACCTCGGCGAGCGGCACCAGCCGCAGCTCCTGGCCCTCCCCGAGCACCAGTTCCGCGGGGTCGACCTCATGGACGGCGTGGAAGAAGCGCATTCCTTCGGTACCCGTCCCGGCGGCCGGCGCCGGGAGGAACGGCAGCAGCCCGGGGACGTCCAGCCCGGTCTCCTCCCGCAACTCGCGCCGGGCGGTCTGGTACGGGGTCTCGCCGGCCTCCCGGCGGCCGCCGGGGACCACCCAGTGGGCGGGCCAGCTGATGTCGGGCCGGTCGTCCCGGAGTTGGAGCAGGACCTCGTGACGGCTGGTGGTGATGATCGCATCGGCGCTGCTGAAATCGTCCATCCTCTCATTCTGGGTGCACCACAACGAAGTTGACGGCCAGCCACCCGAACGGGTGGCATTCGTCCGCTGTGGCGACCGTCCCGCGGGGACGCCTGGAGCCCGTCACCCCGTGGTACGGGTGGCGGGCTCCCAGAGGCGGACTCGCGGCGGGTCAGTCACGCAGGGCCAGCAGCAGGGCCGGCACGATGAGCAGCAGCAGCCAGGGTTCGGCGAGGGCGGCCACCCCCAGTCCGGTGTAGACGGCGGCCTCGGCGGCCCGGCGCCGGGTGCGCCGGCGCTTCTTGTCCGCCTTCTTGTCCACCTTCTTGTCGGTCCTCCGGGCCACCTTGTCGTCCTGCTCGGCGCGGCGCTGGTCGGTCTGCTTCTCCAGGGACAGGGGCAGCTCGGTGTGGTTCTCCATCATCGTTTCCTCCACGGGGTGTTGGTGGGTGGGGAGCGGGGTGGTGCGGGAGACGGTCAGGTCAGGCCAGGTCGGCGTCCGGGATCCAGGAGCCGTGGATCATGGCGGGGACCCGGCGGGGCAGGTGGACGGTGGCGACCGGCGGCAGGGTCAGGTCGGAGGCGTCCAGGACGAGCAGCCTCGAGGCGTCCGCGTTCAGGTCGCTGACCACGGTCAGCAGGTACCCGCCGTCCTCGTCCGCACCGTCGGCGGACGCCACGAACACCGCCTCGCTGGGGAGTTGCCCGGTGCCGACCGGCCGGAGCTGCCGGGCGCCGGTGGCGCGGTCGTACTTGACCAGGGTGTGGTTGCCGATGCCCAGGTCGTCCGGGAACGCCAGCGCGTACTGGTAGCGGTGCTCGCGGCCGACGAAGGCGTCGTTGATGGTCGGGAACTCCACCACCAGGTCGTCGGTGTCCTCCTCGCTGACCCGGCCTGCGGTCAGGTCGATGGACCAGCGCCGGCTGCGCGAACCGGAGTTGGGCTCGGCACCGCGGTCCGGCGCGCCGACCCACCAGTTCCACGAACGCTGCCAGCCGGCGCGGCCGACCGCGGGGCCCTCGACCACGATCCGGCCGTGGGCGTCCTCGTAGGCGTTGGCGAGGTGCATCGCATACCCCTGGCCGATCTCGAACCAGCGGACCTCGGCGGCTCGGCCTTCGCCGCGCGGCATCACGCCGATCCGCGAGGTCTGCGCGTCGTTCCAGCCGTACGGGATGCCGGAGTGCTCGTTCGGGTCGAAGGTGACGGTGCCCTCCAGGAAGACCACGTGGTGCTCGGTGATGGCGAAGTCGTGCTTCAGCGCGGCGCTCGCACCCGGTACCTCCTGGCTCGTCAGTACGTGGCCGTCGGCCGACGCGACGTGGTGGATCAGGTAGGGCGGGAAGGGCGAGGAGGCGAAGAAGTGCAGCTCGCCGGTGACCGGGTCCTCCTTGGGGTGCGCGGTCATCGCCGAGGTCAGCTTGCCGTTGAAGTCGTAGGCGCCGACGGTGTCCAGGTCCCGGGTCAGCTCGAACGGCAGGTTGGCCTCGCAGAGGGCGAGCAGGCGTCCGCCGTGCTCGATGACGTGGGTGCCGGCGGTGCTGGCGGTCAGGTCGGGGCCGTGTTCGGTCATGTAGGGGGCGCCGTCGAGGGCCGGGGTGTGCACCCAGCGGTTGCGGTACCACTCGGCGCGGCCGTCGCGCAGCCGGATGCCGTGGACCATGCCGCTGCCCTTGAACCAGTGGGTGGGGGTGACGCCGGGCTTGGGGTTGTGACTGTTGCGGATCAGCCGGCCGGTCAGCTCCGGGGGCAGGGTGCCCTCGACGGTGAGGGCGGTGGCGGTGATCTCGTCGGCGACGGGGGTGTAGTGGCCGGTCAGGTACGGCTTGCTGGTCATGTTCGGTTCCTCGGGTCGGATGGATCGAGTAGGTGTGGGGTGTCCTGCGTCAGGTGTCACTGGCGCTCGGCGCGCGCCTTGAGCTCGTGGAGCCAGGTCTCCAGGGACTGCCGGAGCGCGTCGCCGAGCAGTTCCGGCTCGGCCGCGACGGGAGCGCCGGACCAGGACTCCTCGGTGCGGACCGTGACGACGCCGTCGGACTCCTCGAAGGTCCACACGTGGATGCCGTCGATGCCCTGGACCGGGCCGCCCCAGGCGATCCGCTCGCCCGGCTCGACCTGGAGGACGGTGGAGGTGATGTCGAGCCCGTGGGTGGACCAGCGGAAGGAGGTGCCCGGGACGAGCGGGCCGAGGATCGCGGCCCGGGTGATGTCCGGGTGCCAGTTGGCCCAGGCGTTGATGTCGGTGTGCAGGCGCCAGACGGCGGCCAGCGGGGCGTTCACCGTGGTCGACAGCCGGACGACGACGGGGGCGTTCTCGTCGATGGTGGTGTTGGTGTTCGTGCTCATGGTGGGTTGGGTCCTTCCAGTTGGCGGGGCGAGTCTATGTGTGGTCAACCACTCACTCTTCGGCCCGAAGAAGTGGCAGCCCGCTGTCGACGGGCTGCCACCCTGCGGGCGGGTCCTCAGTAGTGCCGGATGCCCGCCGTGAGGGTCCGCGTCCAGGGCGCGTCCACCTTGTCGGCGTCCATCGCGGCCACCAGGTGACACAGCATGCCGACGGCGAAGAACTCCTGGACCTGCCGGTCGTCACCCCCGGAGGCCCCGCGGACGTACTCGACCAGGCGGGCGTACCCGGCCCGCACGGCGTCGCGGATCGCCGGCTCGGAGACTGCCGCGGCCTGGGCGTGCATCTGCACCAGCAGCAGATCGTTGTCGCTGATCAGCCGGGCGTAGGCATCACCCATCGCGTACAGCACCGCCTCCGGCGAGCTGCCGTCGGCGGCGGCCGCGCCACCCTCGAGGCTGGCCCGCACCCGGACGAAGCAGTACTCGACCACGGCGACGAACAGGGCTTCCTTGCTGGGGAAGAGCCGGTAGACGTACGCCTGCGAGATCCCGGCGGCCTTGGCGACCTCCGTCGTCGTGGTGCCGAAGTAACCCCGCGAGGCGAAGGCGCCGATCGCGGTGCGCAGCACCGTGTCGCGGCGTTCCTCGGCGGTGGAGAGTTGGCGTGGGCGTTCCGTTTGCATGTGAGTACTCAACCACTCACACTTTTCGGCGTCAAGTGCCGGGATCCTCGGGGCCGGGCGGGGCCCGGCGGCGGAGCCCGGAACGGCGCGGGTGGTAGGTCGCCGCTCCATGCCGGGCGGGCCGGGGTGGCAGTCCCCCGTCGATGGCCCGGGGTGGAACTGCTCGACGGCGGCAGGGGTTCTGTGCGGCAGCCCCCTCGAGGATCAGGCGCCGGAGTTGTCGACGAGACCCACGATATCGAGGTACTCGATTTTCGGCGGGACGCCGTAAATTCCCGTCACCTTGTCGACGATTTCAGCCGTGAAGAAGGCGCGGGCCTTCTCCTCGCCGTCCCACAGGTAGAAGTTCCGAGCGTGAACGCCGTCTTCGTCGAGCATGAAGCTCTTGAAGCGAAGGCCGGCCATGCCTTCGAAGGGCGCTCGGAGCTCGCTCGCAATCTTGGCGAGAGTCGAACGGTCGAACTTGTCGGTCTGCGTGAACGTCACGAGCACGCCGATCATCATGCCTCCTGTCGATTGGGTGAGGAGTGGTCGATCGAGTGATGCTGGAGGCGAATTCCAGTATACGCGGCCGGAAATTCCGGTCGTCAGGCCGCGGGTCGGATGTGTTGCCCGCGGCCGGCGGACGCTCAGGAGTTCGTGAGGGTGATCGTCTGAGGGTTCGGGTCCGTGTCGAGGCTCGGGGGGAAGTTCGCCGGGAGGCTTCCCGGGGAGGTCTGCGGGATGTACGAGCCGGGATCGGCCTCGGTGGGGCCCGGGGTCAGGGGGTTCGGGCCGAAGACGCGCAGGTCGAAGATCTGCGGCCGCCCGGTGCAGGGGGCGTTGACCTGAACGGTGTGTGCGCCGGCGTCGAAGTCCGGCAGGTCCACGTTCACCCACTGGATCGTGTACCCGGGGGTGCAGGTCACGGTGACCGGGACGGTCGCGAGGTTGGACGACTGGATGACTCCGTCGCCCACCAGCATGGTTGCCGACGGGGAGGTGACGGGACCGGTCGCGCCTACGGTGTGGCCGGTGCCGCTGATGTGGCCGGTGCCGGTGGAGTTGTTGTTGCCGATGGTGGTGTCGTGGCCGGCGGCGTTGTTGTTGCCGCCGACGTTGGTGACGTTGCCGTCGCCATTGTTGACCACGATGGTCGAGCCGAACGCGGCGGGGACCGTGGGGGCGTCGGCCGACACTCGGGCCGCAGTTCCCGCGATCAGGACCGCGGCGGAGGCCACGACGGTGGCTGAGCGTACGGAGAGCACCTTCATGCGCGGGAGGTCCTTGTCGTTCCGGGGCGGGTCGACGGGGTGGGTCGCACCGCCGATGATTCGGGACGGAGCGGCCCTGATAACGCCCGGCGGCGCGTGGCGGCCCGGAAGTCACCCGTAGTGGTCAAGCGAAGGTCCGCCCTGCCCGGCCGGGGCCGGCCGCCGGTCAGTGGGGCGTCAGCATGCGGTCAGTCGGCCGGGGCATGCTGAGGGTGCGTCAGGGAGCGAACACGGCTCCCCGACCGGGAGAGGTGCCCGGAGCGGTTCATCGGGTGCCTGGCCGGCAACGGCCGAGCAGGGTCCTCCGGGGCCCGCGCAGGTTCGAATCCTGCCCTCTCCGCCCGAGCGGCCCGGCCGGGCCGGTGATGGCCGGTGACGGTCGGTCACGTGTGCGGCGAGCGGCAGAATCGGCCCCGTGCCCCCGGAGCCCGGCCGCCGCGGGGTGGTCGCCGTCGGCGTCGGTTCGATGTCATATCATTCGCCGACGTCGGTGGCCCGGCGCGGGAGCGCGGGCCGTAGGGGGACGGGTTCGGACGGGCGTGGCGCCCGGGCACGCACCCGGGCCGACGCGGGACCCGGGCGATCTCTCGCCCCGGCGATCCGCCCCTGCCGGTTTCTCGACTCGTGCAAGGGATCGAATCTCGATGACCATCCGTACACCGCTGCGCCGTGTCCGCGCGGCAGCGGCCGTGGCAGGCGCCGCCGTCACGTTCCTCGCCGTCCTGCCCGCCGCTCCGGCCTCCGCGGCGGGCGGCGGCTTCACCACGCCGAAGTCCACCACCCTGGTGAACGCCAACTCCGGGAAGTGCCTGGAGGTCGCCGACTGGCGCACCGACAACGGGGCCCCCGTCCGGCAGTGGGACTGCCACGGCGGCGCCAGCCAGCTCTGGGACTTCAAGCAGGCCGGCGGCGTCACCATGCTGGTCAACCGCAACTCCGGGAAGTGCCTGGAGATCGCCGACTGGCGGATGGACGACGGTGCACCGGCCCGCCAGTGGGACTGCCACGGCGGCTGGAACCAGGGCTGGCTCTACTCGGGCGAGATCGGGCCCCACAAGGAGCTGGGTCTGTCCAACCTCAACTCCGCGGCGCTGCTGGAGATCGCGGACTGGCGCACCGACAACGGGGCCCCCGCCCGCCAGTGGCGGGG
This sequence comes from Kitasatospora sp. NPDC048540, assembly GCF_040651175.1. Lineage (NCBI taxonomy): Bacteria > Bacillati > Actinomycetota > Actinomycetes > Kitasatosporales > Streptomycetaceae > Kitasatospora > Kitasatospora sp. NPDC048540. The sequence goes on along the minus strand of NZ_JBEZIR010000049.1, from coordinate 26,594 downwards.
CGCGTCCAACCGGGTCGTCGACGGCAACAAGGCCTGGATCACCGCCATCAAGCTGCTCTGACCGATCCCGGGGTGCGTCCGTGCGGGTCCCTGCCGGGTCGGCAGGGACCCGCAGTGCCGTCTGCCGTGAAGCCCCGGCGCAAAGATCCGACGCGCGACGGGTGGTGCGGAGGCACTGGATCGACCAGGCACTGGATCCACCCGCCACTGCGACCGATGAGGCAGAACGCTCCGGACGGTCCGGCGGGTGCGCCGCGCTCGCACGGCACGACCAGCACGGCCACGTCGGGGGAGGTCCATGGCGCGGGTGGCCGACCGGGCGGCGCAGCGCGGCGTCGTCGAGGACCACCTCGAGCTCCAGCGGTTCGGGGCGGTGCAGCGGTCCTTCGCCGCGGTGAACCGGCGCCGCGGTATCCCGCGTAGTTGCATACGAGTGTCCACAGCCCGGGGAGAACGCGGTGTCCGTGCTCGATCGTTCAGTCTTCTCCTGGTATCAGCATTGCGCAGCACCGCAGTTGGTGCGTGCGCTGACCGAGTGCACCCGCGCCGACCGGGCCCGGCAGCTCGCCGAGCAGGCCGGGCCGGACCTCGCCGCGATGCGGAACCCGTACCGGCGGGCCTTCGCGCTGGCGATCCCGGCGGTGGCCCTGGTCGCCCTCGGCGACCCGGTGGGCGCCCGGCGGCTCGTTGAGCGGGCGGAGCCGATCGCCCGGGCCGTCGACTACGGCAGCAACCGGGCGAACGCCCTCACCGGCCTCGGCGCGGCGCTCCACGCCGCCGGCGACGCGGCCGGGGCCCGGCGCCTGCTGGGCCTCGCCGAACAGGCCGCGCTGGCCGCCACCCACTCGGAGGACCGGGTCGGCGCCCTCGGCGAGGTGGTCGAGGCGCTCGCCGGCCTCGGCGACGCCGACGGCGCCATGCGGGTGGCGGCGACGGCGGAACGGATCGTGGCCGCCGAGCCGGACGACATCTACCAGTCCCGCGCGATCTGCGGGCTGTCGGCCACGCTCGTCGCCGTCGGCGAGCCGGCCCGGGCCGAGAAACTGGCGGCCACCGCGCGCCACTCCTCCTACCGGTACGGCGCCCTCGAGCATCTGGTGCTCGCGCTGGCGGGCCAAGGCCGGGTCGAGGACGCCCGCCGGGTCATCCGGAACATCGGCGACCCGGAGCTGATCGGGGATGCGACCCGCGCGCTTGACGAGGCGCTGACCACCAACACCTTCCACGTCGGCCCGCCGTTTCCCGGCCTCGACCTCCCGGAGCCGGAGCCGGCGCCAGGACCGGTCCCCGCCGAGCCCGCGCTCCCGGCACGCCCCGCCGTCGAGCCACGCCCTGCAGTCGCCCGCCGGCGGCCTCCGCGGCTTCCCGCGGAACTCGGCTGAGGGAGGTGCCCCAGTCCGGTGCTTCCGTGAGCGTGAGAGCCCCGTCCTCCGCCCCGACGACCCGCGCCATGATCCGGCCGCGGTCCTCGCCGGGAAAGGCATAGGGAGAAGCGGGATCCATCTCCACCAGGAAGTCCCAGCCCTCGCGCCGGGCCGGATCGTACGCGTCGACATGCCGACCGGTCGCCCGCCGACCGCGTCGACGGTCACGGTGATGTCGATGTCGTACATCTCGGGTACAGCGACGGATCAGCCCACCGTTCGGGGCGGCCGTGACCCACGAATCGATCCATGAGAACTCCATGGACGATGTCCGGGCGGGCCGGCCGGGCGGCGACGGGGCGGCAGGGCGGAGAGGGCAGGATTCGAACCTGCGCGGGCCCCGGAGGACCCTGCTCGGCCATCACTGGCCAGGCACCCGATGAACCGCTCCGGGCACCTCTCCGTGTCAGGGAGCCTTACTTGCTCCCTGACGTGCCTTCAGCATGCCGGGACGCCCTGACCGGACGCTGACTCCTCGCTGACCCTGCCATGCCGCACCCGGCACTCCGCCTACGGCTTACGGGCGACACCGCCGGCGATGCACCGCTGAGCCGCGTTCCACTCCGCCTGCGAGCCGTCCGGGTGTTGTCGGTCGACGCACGGCACCAGGCCCGGTTCGACCAGCGCCGGACCATTGAACAGCTCCGCCAGCACGGCCTTGGTGGAGATGGTGCCGCTGCCCATCATGCCGCGCAGGAACACGTCCTCCATCTTCCGGGCGGTCGCGCTGTACTCGTCCTCCGGATCCAGGAAATGACTGATCGCCACGTGGGAGCCGGCGCTCGGCCAGGTGAGGCGGTAGATCGCGGTGGCGGATGCGGTCAGACGCCGGGACCGCCCCCGAACCGTTTCCCCCTGGCCGTGCGCAGCTCCCGCGGGCGGGACGGCCGGTCCTGCCCCGTGTCCGCCGCCGAGTGCCGCCGGAGCCGGTTCCGGCCTCCATGCGGGGAAGTTGGGGAGAAGATTCAGAGACGAAGTCAAGGCCGGTCGGCGTCGTTTCAGCATGATCGCAGGCGTGTGCTAACGTCTGATTCATTGTTATGCATGCATCTGTTCACGGGGGTTTTCGATGCAGCTCGTACGAGAAACCGTCTCTGTCGCACACTTCGGGCCGGTGGTCGTCCGCCGAGGCGGATGACGGGCCTTCACCGCCAATCTGACAGGGTCGCGGGCCGTTCTTCCCGCCCTTCGCCACCATCCTTTCTTTGAATCCCGGCGCCGACGCCTGCTCAAATGGCCCGCCGGGGGGCAACGGCTGCCGACCGGTGTGCGCCGTGAGCGCGCAGTCCGGTCGCGGTGCCGGATGGAACCGACTCGATTCGTCAATGTTTCCGCCCTGTGGTCCCGCCATTCCCGGTTCTCCGATCCGGGCCGACCGGCGATCCCTTGTGTCCGGAGTAATTCAGTCATGCCCGGAGTGATTCAGTGCCATCCTTTTCGATCCTGGTTCCATTCGTGCCGCGACGGCCTGAACAATTGGCCACCTATGCGGCGCTGGTGCACTGGACCCGGGCTGCGCGTCTATGGCAGGGGCAATCGCTGACGGTCGAGGCGCACCAGGGCTTCGCCCACGCGGCGGGCACGGGTTTCGGCGTGCCGACGGGGCTGGGCGTCAGCCTCATGCCGCTGAAGCATCCCTACGAAGCGGCGATGCAGGCCCGCTCGCTGGCGGTCTCCACCGGCCACCCGGTGCTCGCGGGCTTCGGCCCGGGGCGCCCCGACCTGCAGCGCGCCATGCGCGGCGAGGCCTACGCCAGCCCGCTGACCGCGGCGGAGGAGTACGTCACCGTCGTCCGCGGGCTGCTGCAGGGCCGGCAGCTCGACTTCAGCGGCGAGTACTTCCACTGCGAGGGTGCGCTGCCGCCGTCGCCTGCGCCGGAGGTGCAGGTCGGGCTGGGGGTGCTGCGACCGGGCATGGCGCGGCTGGCCGGCCGGGTGGCGGACGCCGCCATCACCTGGCTGACGCCCGCGTCCTACCTGCGGGAGACGGTGCTGCCCGCGCTGCGCGAAGGGGCCGGGGCGGCGGGCCGTCCCGTTCCCCGGGTGGTCGCGATGGTGCCGATGGCGCTGCCGCTGCCCGACCTGGACGTCGAGGCCGTCGTGGTGGCCGGCAGCGGTTCGCACATGGCGGCCCCGCACTACGCCGACATGCTGAGGCGCGCCGGGGTCGACGTCGGCAGCGGCGACCCCCTGGTGGACGCGCGGTCCCTGCTCGAGGGCGGTGCCTTCCTGGGGGGTGAGGTGGACGAGCTCGTGGAGCAGATCAGTGATTTCTGGAATTCCGGCGTGGACGAAGTGGTCATCAATCTGACCGGTGTCGCACAGGTCCGCGGGCCGCAGGCGGCCATGGAGCAGATCAAGACGATCGTCACTGCGCTCAGTGGCACGGAGGGAACGCGATGAGCGGAGAGATGCGCGATCTGATGGCTTGGGCCACCGGCAGTCGGGGCCCGGGCGGCCGGGTCATTGTCCTGGAGGACTCCCGGCATGTCGGGGAGGTGCGGGAAATGCTCGACACGGCGTCCGGGGACCGCCACCACCAGATCTTCGTCCCGGGTGACCGGATGGACCTCGGGGACAATCTGGTCGGCTACGGCGGGTCGTTCCACGAATGCGACACCGAGGCTTCCCTCGGAGACGACTTCTATCTCCAGGTGCAGAACTACAGCATCACCCAGTACGTTTCGGTGATCGGTCCCACACTGGTCCGCATCACGGACGAGGCGGATTTCGAGGTGTGGCTGGGAGATGCCGACACCGCCCGCGAGAAGGGTGAATTCGCCGAGTTCCTGGCGAATCCCGCGCTGCTGGTCGCGGATCTCCCGGGGCTGGGCGCGCCGCTGGACGGAGCCGGCCCACGGCACCGCCTGTACGTCCGGGCCGGCGGCGAGCTGACGGTCTCCCCGTACGGCTCGGCGCTGGGGCGACTGGGCGACGACCTGACAGACCTGGAGGCCGCCTGGCAGCAGGCGAACGCCGCCAGCGTGCACCCCTGTGCCGTCACCCTCGCCGCGGCGCTTCCCGAGACGGTGCGCGCAGTCGAGCTGGCGGCCCGGCCGTGGCTCGGTGAGTACCTCCTGGCCGTGGACGCGCTGAGGGAGCTGCGGTCCCGCGGCGTCCTGCGGGTGCGCGCCTCCGGTTTCGGCGGACGCCTGCGGCCCGAGAACGACGCCGTCGAACCGGCCCGGACGCAGGCCCGGCAGCTGGTGCTGTGGACCGACGAGTCCGCCTACCTCTACACCGCCGACGGATCCCGGCTGTTCGAACTCAACCGCGCCGCGGCGGAGCTCGCCGAACTGCTGCTCTGCCAGGGATCGGTCGAGGCGGCCGCCGAGTACGCCCCGCGGGCCGCCCTCCTGAAGGTGCAGCAGTTCTTCGAGCGGGCGGGGGTCTCCCTGTGAACACCGACTTGAGCACTGACCCGAGTACTGACGTGAGCACTGGGCCGAGCGCAGCCCCGGGCGCCGACCCGAGGGCCGCGGTGCCCGGCCGGGCCGGTGCGCTGCTGGCCGAACTCGGCGACCGGGCCGAGCTCCACGACCTGTACGACGAGGCCGGCGCGCCGGTCTACCACGCGATCGCCGGCAGCTCGCCCCTGGAGGTGCGCGAACTGGTCGCCGCACTGCGCTCCACCTCCGGCGCCGTCCTCGAACTGGCCGCCGGTTCCGGCCGGTTGACGATGCCACTGCTCACCCTGGGACGCGAGCTGACCGCCCTCGAACTGGCACCGGGCATGATCCGGATCCTGGAGGAGCGCCTGCGGGCCGTACCCGCCGCCCGACGCGACCGCTGCACCGTCGTCCCCGGCGACATGAGCTCCTTCGAGCTGGGCCGGGAGTTCGGCGCGGTCGTGCTCGGTGCGACCTCCGTCTCGCTGCTGGACGCGACCGGCCGCGCCGGCTTGTACCGCTGCGTGCGCCGTCACCTCGCCCCCGGCGGGAAGTTCCTGCTCACCGCGGTGGACGTGACGGACTTCGGCAGCGCCACCACCGAACAGGTGATGGACGTCGACTGCGCGGACGGCACCCGCTTCCGCATGTACGAGCACTGGACCGAGGGCGCCGACGCGCGCACGGTCACGGTCTTCCCGCATCCCCTCGACACGGCGGAGCTCCCGATCACGGTGTGCACCACCCGCATCGGAGTCTTCCCGGTGGCGCAGCTGGAGGCCGAGTTGGCGCTCGCCGGACTGGTGCTGACGCAGCGCCGGTCGCTCCCGGCGACCGGCAGCCACCACCACGACGTGCTGCTCGTCGCGGAGGTCGCCGCGTGAGCGCCGTATGGCCCAACCTGCTCGCCCCGAGCCGGCACGGTCGCGACGACCTGTGCGCGATCTCCGCCCAGGGGGTCCGGGTGCGCTTCGCGGACGGCCGCGAACTGCTCTGCGGATCCAGCGGCCTGTGGAACACCGCACTCGGCTACGGCAACGAGGCCATCGCCGACGCCGTCGCGGGTGCCGCCCGCGAGGCCTCGTACCTGAGCGTGTTCCGCTACGAGAACACCTACGCCCGCCGGGCCGCCGACGCACTGGTGGACCTCTGCGGCGGCGACCGGTTCGGCCGGGTGCTGTTCTCCACCTCCGGCGGCGCCGCCAACGACCTGGCGATGAAACTCGCCCGCCACCTGCACGCCCTGCGCGGCGAACCGCAGCGAACCCTGGTCGTCGGCCTCCGCACCGGCTACCACGGCCTCACCTTCGGCAGCTTCGCGCTCTCCGGCGGCGACCTGGGGCAGCGGATGTACGGCGTGGACCAGCGGCTGGTCCGCCACGTCACCCCCAACGCCGTCGACGAGCTCGACGCACTGTTCGCCCGCCAGGGCGGACAGGTCGCCGCCGTGGTCGTCGAACCGGTGCTCGGCAACGGAGCGCTGCCGCTCGACCCGGAGTTCGTCGCGGCGCTGCTGCGCCTGCGCGAGAAGCACGGCTTCCTGCTCGTCGCCGACGAGGTCGCCACCGGCTTCGCCCGGACCGGCCCCTACCTCGCCTCCAGCCGGTGGCCCGGGCGGCCGGATCTCCTGATCCTCTCCAAGGCGCTGACCAACGGCACCTGCGCCGCCGCCGCGGTCCTCGTCGCCCACGACGTCGACGCGGCCTTCACCGACGCCGACGCGGTGTTCGTCCACGCCGAGACCCAGGCCGGCACCCCGATCACCTGCGCGGCGATCCTGGCCACGCTGGAGGAGATGCGGCGACTGGACGCGGAGACCCTCAGCCACCGCCTGTCGGAGCGGCTGGACGCGGAGCTGAAGTCCCTCGGGGACCGGCTGCCCCAGCTGACCGTGACCCAGGGCGTCGGCTGCTTCCGCTACCTCGGCTTCGCCGCCCCCGACGGCGGGCCGCTGGCGCCGGAGCACGTCGCCGACCTGGTCGCGGCCGTCCGGGAGGCCGGAGCCATCGTCCACCCGGGCCCTCATGGCATCCAGCTCATCCCCGCGCTCACCTACACGGACGAGGACCTCGACGAACTCCTGGACTGCGTCGTCCGCGGTGCCGAGGCGTTCTTCGCCCGCTTCGTCCCCGGCCCCGGCGCACCTGCGGGAGGCGACCGGTGACCGGCCGATGGCCGCAGCCCACCCGGGTGCTGCCCAGCGCGGCGGAGTTCACCACATGGGCGGCCAGGCACGCGTCCGGGACCCGCACGGTCCTGCTCGTGGACGCGCACCTCACCGACAGCGCGATCGCCGCGCTGGTCGTCCGGGCCCTGCCGGTCCACGAGGTGGTCCCGCTGGACGGACCGGGCACGCTCGAGTCCGTCGTCGCACTGGCCGACCGGCTGCGGCACGGCCCCGCCCGGCTGGTCGCCGCCGTCGGCGGGGGAAGCCTCCTGGACCAGGCCAAGCTGGCGACCGCACTGGCGGGCGACCCCGGCGTGCTTCCCCGGCTCACCGCCCCGCAGCGCAGCGGGCTGGTCCTGCTGCCGGGGGAGAACACCCGGCCGCTGCCGCTGCTCGCCGTCCCCACCACGCTCGGAACCGGCGCGGAGGTCAGCCGCGTCGCCTGCCTGAACACCGCGCAGGGCAAGCGCCTGGTCGTCGGCCGGTCGCTCGCACCGGAGCTCGCCCTGCACGACCCGCTGGCCACCACCGGGCTGCCCGCCGAACTCGCCGTCGAAGGCGTACTGGAGGCGCTGTTCCGGGTGGCCGGGGTCCACGTCGGCGACCCGCAGGACCGCCCGGTCGAGGACGCGCTCGCCTGCACGCTCGCCACCCAACTCCTCGGCCTGGGCTACCGGGCCGTCGAGGACGGCCCGGGGGAGCAGGTCCGCGGCGCCGTCGCGCGGCTCAGCGCCCTCACCCACGGCGACTGGCTCCAGCTCGACCGAGACCCCTACGCCCTGCGCGGCTGGTACCTCGCCAACGAACTGTCCACCGCCCTCGGCATCCGCAAGATGACGGCCGTCGCGGCCCTGCTCCCCACGCTGTTCCGGCGAACCACCGCCGGCGACGGACGACTCGGCTCGGCCGAACGGCTCGAACGGCTGTGGAACGAGCTGCGCTCCGCCGCCCCCCGGCCACTGCCCGCCGACCCGTCGGCCGGCATCGCCGCCCTGCTGGAGCACTGGGGCGTCGACCACCGCCCGACGGCGCACCCCGCCGACCTGGACGCGATCGCGCGCCGCACGGTCCGCGCCTGGGGAGCAGGACTGCCTGCCCTGGGCGGCCTGACCCTCGGCGATGTCCGGGAGATCCTCGGCGACGCCGTACCCGCACCCGGGCCCGCGGCGCGCTGAGCAGCCCGGGCGGCGCACCACCGAAAGCTTCCGGTCCACCACCGCGTGCGGTGACGGACCGGACGACCCCCGACCGTCCCCGACCTTCGGAGAGGAGGAGAACACCGTGCAGGAGAACATCAACAGCTCGCTGGAGCTGGAGCTGGGCATGCAGGACCTGGAGCTCGACATGCAGGAGCTCGAGGGCATGGACGCCCCGTTCAACTGGAGCAACGCCGTGTGGAGCGTCGCGACCGTCAGCATCGGCAGCGTCATCGTCGCCACCTGATGCCATGACACCGGCGGTGCCGGGACGCGGGGGGAGCACCCCCGCGTCCCGGCACCCGCTCCCCGCCCGGCCACGGCCGGACCCGGAGCGACCCGAGGGAGAGACCTTGACCAGCGACACGGCCGTCGCCCCGCAGGACGGGAACGCCACGGACGGCGAGCACATCCGCCGCCCCCGGCTCGCCGACCACGTGACCGTCCACCCGCCGACCGGCGCGGCCGCACCGTGGACCATCCAGCGCGGCGGACAGTACCTGCGGGTCGGCGCCGACCTGGCCCGCCTGGCCCGGGCCGCCGACGGCACCCGGGGACACGAGGAACTGGCCGCCCTCCTCGGCCCACCCTGGACCACCGCCGTGGTCGACACGGCCGTACGCAGACTGGTCACGGCCAAGGTGTTCGACAACGGCGACCCGAAGCGCGGCGCACCCCGGCGGACCCCCCGCCTGAAGGTCGTACCGCCGCTGACCCTGCAGCTGACCGTCGTCCACCCGCAGCGCCTGCTGTCCGGAGTCCTCCCCGCCCTGGCCCTCCTCGGGCTGAAGAGGTGGGGCGTCATCGGCGCGCTCCTCGCCTCCGCCGGCCTCGCGGCGCTGGCCGCACGCGCCCCCGAACTGTCCGACGCCCTCGGCCGGCCACTGCCGCCAGGCGTGTACGCCGGCGTCATCGGCGCCATGCTCCTCGCCAGCGCCCTGCACGAACTCGCCCACGCGGCGGTCCTCGCCCACTACGGCGGACGGCCCAGCCGGATGGGCGTGATGCTGTTCTACCTCTCGCCCGCCTTCTTCTGCGACGTCTCCGACGGCTGGCGACTGCCGCGCAACGAGCAGCGCGTCCGGGTCGCCCTCGCCGGCATCGCCACCCAGTGGGTCATCGCCGGCTGCACGGCGCTGGCGGCCCTCGTCCCGCCCCCCGGCCACTGGCAGGACGGCATGCTGCTGTTCGCCGCGGCCGGCTACGTCGCAGGCGCCTTCAACCTGCTCCCGGTGGTCCGGCTGGACGGCTACCTGGCCCTGATGAGCCACCTGGACATCCCCCATCTGAGGGACCTGGCGACCACCGACGCCCGCCACCGGATCGCCCGACTCCTCTACGGCGGCCGCTACCGCCCGGAGTTGCCGCAGCTGCGCTGGGCCGTCCCGTTCGGCCTCGCCTGCACGGCCGCCCCCGTGTTCATCGTCGTCCCGGCGCTCGGCTCGTTCGCCCCGCTGCTCCAACGGACCGGCACCGCGGGCGCGATCGTCATGGTCTGCGCGGCGGGCTACCTGCTGTGGCTGCTGCTCCGCGGCGCCGTCCGCACGGCCGCCGAGGCCCGTACGGCCGGCGCCCCCCGATGGCGGATCGCCCTGTCGGCCACCGCGCTGACAGCCGCCGCCGTCTGCGCGCTGCTGCTCGTCCGCGTGCCCTGCACCGTGGCCGGCGGCTACGCCGTACGCGACGGCGGACAGCTGGAACTGCTGCTGCCCTCCTCCGCCGACCGCTCCGCCATCCGCGCCGGAACGCCCGTCCACCTCCACCGCACCGGACTGCTCCGCAGCACCACGACGGGCGAGGCCGTGATCGCGTCCGAGCACGGCACCGCCTCCACCGCACCGATCTCGGCACTCGTCCCCGTCGCCGGCACCACCCTGTCGCTCCCCGCCACCGCGTACCCGCTCACCGCCGCCCGGACTCCCTCGGACCGCACCGGCAACGCCCAACTCACAGTGGGCACCGACACACTGGCGCACTGGCTGTACGACACCTACCTGGCTCCCTGCTGGCGCTGAACCGCCGCCCCGCCACCCGCCCCGACCCCGGAAGACACGGTGTTCCTCCACTACATCCAGCACTGCCAGCCGGACAGCCCGTACTTCGACCTCCCCTCCGAGGACCAGGCGGCGGCCGACTACCCCGCCGCCCGCGACCCGCTACCCGACGGCTGGACCCGCGAACTCAACCCCCACTGGTCCTTCCACGCCCCCCGGGACAGCCGGCTCCCCACCCAGGGCTGGAAGATCCACGTCTCGACGGTCCCCGACCGTGCCGAACCGGTCCTGGCGACCGCCCGCGCCTTCTGCGAAGCCCGGCGGATCCCGTACAAGTTCATCCGCAGCGCCCGCATCCTCACCAACCGCAACAGCAAGTACGGCGACCGCAGCAGCAGCGGGAAGTTCATCACCGTCTACCCGCGCGACGAACAGCAGTTCACCACCGTCCTCACCGAACTGGGCGAACTGCTCGACGGCGAGCCCGGCCCCTACATCCTCAGCGACCTGCGCTGGCGCAACGGCCCCCTGTACGTCCGCTACGGCGGCTTCGTCCTGCGGACCACCACCGACGCCCGCGGCCGCCGGATCCCCTGCATCGAGGACCCGGACGGCCGCCTGGTGCCCGACCGGCGCGGCCCCGGCTTCCACCCGCCCGCCTGGGTGACCCTGCCACCCTGCCTCGACGAGGCCGTCGCCGCCCGCACCGCCGGCACCGGCCGCGGCCTGCCCTTCACGGTCCGCAAAGCCCTGCACTTCTCCAACGGCGGCGGAGTCTACGAAGCCACGGAACTCGCGACCGGCCGCACCGTCCTCGTCAAGGAAGCCCGCCCGCTCGCCGGCCTGGACGCCCAGGGAACCGACGCGGTCACCCGCCTCGAGCAGGAACGCCGGGCCCTGAAGACGCTCGCCGGGATCCAGGCCATCCCCGAACTCATCGACTACCGCAGAGGCCACGAGCACTACTACCTCACCCGCGAACTCGTCGACGGCACCGCACTCAACCTCGGCGGCGGCACGGCCAACCCCTGGACGGACGGCACGCTCGACGACCGCAATGCCCGCCGGTACACCGCCTGGGCACTCGGCATCCTCGACCAGACCGAGCAGACGATCGACGCCATGCACGACCGCGGCATCGTCTTCGGCGACCTCCACCCCGGAAACATCCTCGTCCGGCCCGACGGCACCATCGCCTTCATCGACCTGGAGACCGCCACCCCGATCACCGCCGCAGCACCCCAGGTGATCGGCGTTCCCGGCTTCCGCGCCCCCCACCACTACCGCGGCGCCGCGCTCGACCGCTATGCCCTGGGCTGCCTGCGAATGGCCCTCTTCGCCCCGATGACCGCCCTGCTCGACCACGCACCGCACAGACCGGACCGGCTCCTCTCCCTCATCGCGGCCCGCTTCCCGGTCCCCGACGACTTCGAGCAGCAGGTACGCCGCGACCTCGACGCCGGACAGCAGACCGGCCCGACCCCGACCCGGCCCGCACCCGCCGAGCCGCCGGCCCCCTCCGCGGCGGCCTGGCCCACGTTGCGGGACGCCATCACCGGCGGCATCCTCGGCAGCGCCACTCCCGACCGCACCGACCGGCTCTACCCCGGCGACATCGAACAGTTCACCACCTCGGGCGGGGGAGCGGCCTTCGCCCACGGCGCCGCCGGGGTGCTCTGGACCCTGGCCGAAGCCGGAACCGACATCCCCGACGCCCACATCCGTTGGCTCGACGACGCCGCACACACCATGGCCACGGCCGCGGTCACTCCGGGACCGCGCCTCGGCTTCTACGACGGCCTCGCGGGCATCGCCTTCACCCTCCACCGGCTCGGCCGCACCGACCACGCCCACGACCTCCTCGAACACGTCGCCACCTCCAGGCTCGACCACCTCGACCACACCCTGGCCGCCGGACGCGCCGGCATCGGACTGACCCTTCTGCACTTCGCCCGCACCACCGGCGACCGGGAACTCCTCACCCGCGCCCGCGAACTCGGCGACCAACTCGCCACCGGCATCACCGGCATCACCGACAGCACCGGCCCGGCCCGGCCCGGACTGCTGCACGGACACTCGGGCACGGCACTCCTCCTGCTGCGCCTCGCCGAGGACACCGGCGACCGCTCCCTGATGCCCGCCGCCGCCGACGCCCTCCACCACGACCTGACCGAGCTCGGCCTCACCGGCCCCGGCGAGCGCTCCGCGCCACCGCGCAGCATGCCGTACCTGGGCATCGGCAGCGCCGGCCCGGCCATGATCGCCGACCGACTCCTGCCACACCTGCCCGACCCCGACCCCCGCCTCACCTCCGCCCTCGAACGCGGCCGCACCGCCCTGACCACCGAATTCCACCCCCGGGCCGGCCTGTTCACCGGCCGGGCCGGCCTCGTCCTGGCACTGCGGCAACTGAACCGCGGCACGCCGGACGACACCCACGCCCTGCGCCGCCACCTCGCGGCCTTCAACTGGCACGCCGTCCACACCGGGCGCCACACCGAGTTCCTGGGCGCGCACTTCCTACGCCGCTCCAACGACCTCGGCACCGGCTCCGCCGGAGTGCTCCTCGCCCTCGACGCCGCGCTGGGCACCGGCGGCACCACCCTGCCGTTCCTGGAGAGCCACCACTGAACCGCGCCCGCGGGCGGCCGCGGATCCGTCGAGCCCCACGTCGAGCTCGCCTCCGGCGACCGCTTCCGCCCCATCGATCGGACCAGCCTCATGGTCGAAGGCGCCGACGCCGACCGAAACCCCGGCAGCGCCCGCTGAACCCCACCAGCTCGTCCGGCGCCCCAAAACCGACTGGGTACTCGGGCTCGCCGTCAACCGGAGCGCCAGCCGCCTCGACGACCGCAGGTCCGGGTTCAGCTGACGGCGATTCCGCTGATGGCTGATGGGGGTGGACCAACCGGCAGTTCGGTGCGGACAGTGGTCGGCATGCGACTTCTCATGCTCGGTGGGTCCGGCTTCGTCGGACGCGCCATCGTCAACGAGGCACTGTCCCGCGACTGGGACGTGACCCTTCTGCATCGTGGCATCCGCCGGCCGCCGGCCGGAGCCACCGTCCTTCAGGGCGACCGCACCGCCGCCGACGGGCTGGCCGCCCTCGGCGACGGCGAGTGGGACCTGGTGGTGGACACCTGGTCCGCCCGGCCCTCGGCCATACGCGATGCGGCCGACGCGCTCGCGAAGCGTGCCGGCCGGTACGTGTACGTCTCCAGCCTGTCCGTGTACGCCGACCCGGTCGATCACAGTGCCGCCGAGAACGGCGTCCTGCTGGACGGCTCACCCGACGACGGCGACGTCCCCTATCCGCAGGCCAAGCGCGGTGGGGAGCTCGCCGTCACCGGCGCGTTCGGCGCGGCGCGGTCGCTGCTGCTGCGCGCCGGCCTGATCCTCGGCCCGGGGGAGGACGTCGGCCGGCTGACCTGGTGGCTGGATCGGATCGCCCGCGGCGGCCCCGTCCTCGCCCCCGGCCCGCGCGACCTGCCACTCCAGTTCGTCGACACGCGTGACCTCGCGCGCTGGGCCCTGGACGTCGCCGCGCGCGGGCTGTCCGGCCCGTACAACCTGGTGAGCCGGCCGGGTCACGCCACCATGGCCGAGCTCCTGCAGGCGTGCGTGGCCGCCACCGGATCGGATGCGGAGCTGCGCTGGACCGACCCCGAGCGGATCGCTGCCGCCGGGATCGAGCCGTGGACGGAGCTGCCGCTCTGGGTCCCGCCGGGCGAACTGCACGAGTTCGTCTACGGCGCCGACACGTCCAGGGCGTTCGCGGACGGGCTGCGCTGCCGGCCTGTCGCCGAGACCGTCGCCGACACGTGGGAGTGGCTGAAGGGGCTGGGCGGAGTCTCCCCGCAGCGTCCCGACCGCCCGGTGCCGGGGCTGACCTCCGAGGCCGAGGCCGCCGCGCTGCGCGGCTGACGGGCGGTCACTGAACGGTCCCGTCAGGGCCGCCACCTCGCCGCTGACGAACGGGACGGACTTCTCGGTGATGCGGAGGGACGACCGACCCGTCGATCCCTGCCCCGACCGACGCGTGGGCGACGGCGATTCCCGGTACGGGCCCGGTACGCGCCCGGTTCGCGCGGATCGCCGTGCTGCGACGCCCGCTGCCGCAGCCAGGCACCTGTCTTCCCCCTCACGCGACCGGGTCGGCGGGGGCGGGCCGGTCGGCCGAGGGGGCGGTGCGGCCGGTGCCCCATCGGACCGCGGCCGCACCTGCGTAGTCGCCCGCATGGGCGAAGCCGCCCAGCACCACCAGGTCGCCGTCCTTGACCCGTCCCGAACGGACGGCGTGGTCGAGGGTGATGGGGATCGCCGCGCCGAACAGGTTTCCGCAGCGGTCGAAGGTGTCGGGGTGTCGGTGCGGCGGCAGCCGCAGCGCCTCCCGCCAGTTGCGCAGGAAGGTGCGGTTGGGCTGGTTGGTGACCAGCACATCGATCTCGCCGGTGTCGACCCCGAGCCGTCGGCACAGGTCGGTGACCACCTCCGGCACCAGGCGGTTGCCGCGTTCGAGGACCCTGGCGGTGGAGGCCTCGGTAAAGCCGATCCGCAGCTGGGACTCGCCCGGCTCCCAGTACTTGCGGCCGTCATCGAGCACGGCCGTCATGTCGCCGCCGTGCTCGACGATATGGCGGGTGACCACCTCGAGTACCGGAGAGCTCCCCGACGTGGTCACGTACCCCACCCCGCAGCCGTCCCCGGGGATCGCGGCCTGGGCCAGTCGGCGCACGTCGGGCTGGGTGAACAACTGGCCGGCTGCGCTCTGCGCGTTGCAGATCAGCGCGGTCCCGGCGTCGGTGGTGGTGAGGATCTGCCGGGCCAGTTCGAGCATGTGGACGAACGAGGCGCAGCCGGCGTTGGCCACGTCGACCAGCCACCGCGGCTTCAGCCCCAGCCGGCGGGCCACCTCGGTGCCGGCCCCGACGAACGGCGTGTCCGGTAGCTGACTGTGCATCAGCAGAACGTCCACGGAACGGATCTCGTCCGCTCCGTGCCGCTCGATCAGGGGCGCGACCGCGCGCTCGACCATGTCCACGTTGCTCTCGTCCGTGGCCACGTGGTGCCGCATCGGGGGGATCCTGAACATGGGACTGTCGCGCAGCCCGTCCTCCGCGCCGGGGTGGTCCGTGTAGAACTCGGCGGGGACCGGCTGCCCGGGCAGGTAGCCGGCGACGTCGACGAGGCTGACCGTGGTCACCGCGCCACCGCCGTGGTGGGGGAGGAGCCGACCGGCAGGCCGTTCCGGTGACGGTGTTCCAGGATCGCCTTGAGGTTGCCCATCTCCAGCGTGTGGCCGGCGTAGAACAGGTCCCAGTAGTCGCCCACCCACGGGCGGCCCGCCCGCGGGGCCAGTCCCGGGTGGGGGTTCGCGTCGTAGTACGGGTGCCTGCAGTTGGTCCAGGTGATCACGGAGCCGGGCCTGCCGAGCACCGACCGGGCCGGCAGGACGCGCATCAGGTACACCATCCAGAGCTCGTCCCCCTGGTCCCAGGAGCAGTGGAAGTCCACCGTCATGGCCTCGGCGTTGGTCTCCACCCTGCAGAAGATCTTGGTCTGCTCCTCCAGGCGGTCGTCACCGACCCAGAGCCCGGGAGTCCCGGAGGGCGCGAAGTTCCGCAGGCTGAACGTCCACTCCTCCAGGTGGTGCCCCTGCCTCAGGTACTCGTAGGTCTGCGCCGGCGGGCAGTCGACGTACTCCTGGATCGTGCAGTACGTCCCGTAGACCTCACCGTGCGGGTAGAGGGGCCGGGTCAGCTCCGCGCAGCGGGCCGTCAGCTGCTCCAGGCCGGTGTTCTCGATCCTGGTCAGGCCGGGAATGCCGGCCAACACGGACTGGTCCGCGGTCATGGGCGGTCTCCTCGTTCTCGGCCGGTTGCCGGCCGGTGGTGTTCAGGAAGGGAAGGAAGGGCGGTACCTCGGCGGGGTCGAGGTCGATCGTGACGAAGGCCGGGCCGGTGCCCGCGTTGCCCCGCAGCAGGGCGCGGCGCAGCTGTGCGCCGTCCTCGGCCCGGGTCACGTCCAGGCCGGGGAACATGCCGGCCACGCCCGCGGCGATGTCCGCCGGGCGGAACAGGTTGGCGGGGTTCGCGGCGCCGAGGAACAGGTGCTCCCGCGTGGCGCACATGGCGTGGGCGTTGTTGTTGAGGATGACGAATGTGACCGGCGCGGCGTGCTCGACCGCGGTGTGGACCTCCATGCCGTGCATGAAGAACGCGCCGTCACCGGCGATCACGTACGTGCGCTGCCCGGTGGCCAGCGCCGCGCCGATGCCGGCGCCGAAGGTGTAGCCCATGCCGCCCATGCCGACGGCCACCACGAAGCGTCCCTGGCGCGGGGCCGGAAGCAGGTGGATCGCGCTGGCCCCGGCGTTTCCGGCGTCCACGAAGACGTGGGCGTCCGGTGGCAGCGCGGCCTCGACCGCGGCCACCGCCGCGGCATAGCCGGCGGGCCGGGTACGCGGTGTCGGCAGGGGGGAGGGCCCGGCATGGTCGGGGGGCGGGTGCGGACCGGGAGCGAGGCGGGCGGCCAGCACGCGCAGGGTGTCCCGCAGATCGCCGCGGAGGGGGATCCCGGGCACGAACGGCGGCTCGGGATCGATGCAGACCACCGGCGTCCCGGCCAGTTCCCGCTCCAGGCCGCCGCGTGCCAGCGCCGGCAGCCGGGTGCCCACCAGCAGACAGGCGTCGGCCTTCCGCAGGCACCGCGCCACGTTCTCGTGACCCATCACCCCGGCCACCCCGGCGAACCGGGGTTCGCGGTTGTCGAACACGTCCTTGGCGTCCGGGGTGACGGCCACCCACGCACCGAGCCGCCGCGCCACGTCGGCCAGCTCCGGGCGTGCGTCGGCCGAGGCCACGCCCTCACCGGCGATGACCAGGACGTGTTGCGCTGCGCGAAGGAGGTCCACCACGCTGTCCGGGACGTGGGGTTGTGTCCGGACCGCAGGCGCGGTCCGCAGCGGCTCCCGGAGCTCGACCGGAGCCCGCTGCACGTCCTTGGGAAGCAGCAGCACGGCCGGGCCCTTGGGATCGGCCCGGGCCGCCGCGACCGCCCGGGCCAGCAGCTCCGGGATCGAAGCTGCGTCACCGACCCGGGCGCAGAACCGCGTCACGGGGGTGAACAGGGCCCGGGCGTCGAAAGAACCCGCCTTGCCGCTGGAGTCCTGGAACGCCCCGAACCCCTCCTGCCCGGTGGGAGGCTGTCCGACCAACGCCAGCATCGGCACCCGCGAGGCGTACGCCTCGGCCAGCCCCGGCACCAGATTCACCGCTCCGCCGCCCGACGTCACAGCGACGACGCCGAGCCGCCCGGTGACCCGGGCCTGCCCGTCCGCCATGGTGGCGGCAGAGAACTCGTGCTTGGCCACGACGGTGCGGATCACGTCGCCGGTGGCGTGCAGGGCGTCGAAGAGGTCCTCGATGTTCGCGCCGCCGACACCGAACACGTGCCTGACGCCGGACCTGGCCAACTCCCTCGCCAGGTAGTCGACGAGCCGGACCTCGGCACTCATGCGGTGCTCCTGTCGGACGGGTCGGGACGGACGACGAGGCCGGCCGGCGAGACGGTCTGGAACCGTTGGCGGTACTCGTTCGGGGTCAGCTCCAGGGCCCGGCCGAAGGAGCGGAAGAACGTCTCGGGAGCCGGGAACCCGCAGCGCCGGGCGATCTGGCTGACCGGCAGATCGGTGCTCTCCAGCAGCTTGCGGGCCCGGGCGAGGCGCATCTGTTCGATGTACTGGGCCGGGGGTGTGCCCACCTCGCGCCGGAACACCCGGGCGAAGTTCCGCAGGCTCATGTTGGCGCGCTCGGCGATCTCGGGTACGGGGAGCGGTAGTTCGAGGTGCGCGAGGATCCACTCCTGCGCCGCGCGGATCGGGGCGCGATCGGCGAGTTGCGCGTCCAGAACCGCGCTGAACTGCGACTGCCCGCCGCTGCGCTTGAAGAACAGGACCAGGAACCGCGCCACCTCCAGCGCGAACGCCGCACCGTGGTCGGCCTCCACCAGGGACAGGGCCATGTCTATCCCGGTGGACACCCCGGCCGAGGTGACGAAACGGCCGTCCCACACGAAGATGGGCTCGCGGTCCACCGTCACGTCCGGATACCGCTGGGCCATCTCCTCGCAGTACGCCCAGTGCGTGGTGGCGCGCCGCCCCTTGAGCAGGCCCGCCTCGGCGAGCAGGAACGCCCCGCCGCACACGGAGGCGACCCGGCGCGACCGGGCCGCCGCCCGATGGATCCACCCGAGCAGCTCCCGGTCCGCCAAGGCCTCCCTGAGGCTCCATCCGCCCGGGACGAGGAGGGTGTCGATCGGGCCGCGCCCCGCGTCGAGCGGCTCTGCCGCGATCACCATGCCCGAGCAGGTCCGCACGAGCGGTGCGTCGGCGGAGACGAACTCGGTCCGGTAACGGACACCTGTCTCGGGGAGCCTGCGGTTCGCGGTGTCGAACACCTCGACCGGACCGGCTATGTCCAGTGCCTGTGCACCGGAGTAGACCACCACCACAACACGTCGCTGATGCACAGTCACAGCCTGTATCCGGCGCAGGGCGGCGGCAATGACGGCCTACTGACGAATTCGGCCACGGGCCGTGGCCGGGGAGCCCCGGACCGGTACTGACCAGCCCTGTCGGCGGAGAGTGAGGAGCTGTGTGAAATGAGTCATACCGAGAGCGTCCAGGGTGGCCGGGACCGTCGGGCCCGACCGCGCCGAGGGCCGGCGGGGCCCGTACCCGTCCGGTTCGGGCGGTGCGTGGACCCACGCCGGCCGGGTCGGCTCAGGCCGGGAGCGGGGGATGGCGGTACTCCTCAATCGCGTCGAGGAGCCAGTCCGTCAGGTACTGCGCGAAGGACCCCCGCACGAGCAGCCGGTAGGCCGGCTCGGCGTCGACCTGGTGGAGGATCACGTTGACCTTGCCGAGCAGCGTCTGCGCGCAGCGTCCCGGCCCGAAGACGCGGGGGTGCAGGTCGAGCGCGCAGCCCTTCTCCAGGACGTGGCGGGCGGCGGGGCCGGCCAGTTCGAGCGTGGTGCGGTTCGCGCCGACGTCCACGACCGAGCCGGGCTCGTCCGCGAGCGCCGCCCGCAGCAGCCCGGCGGTGGTGGGCGCGGAACCGTCCGGGCCCAGCACGAGCCACTCCTGCGGGCCGAGCCAGAGGACCTGGAGGTCGTCCGGCCCGCCGGCGGTGACGGTGTTCGGAGCGGTCGGCAGTGGCGTGCCGAGTGCCGTGGCGATCCGCTGTGCGGCCGGCCCGTGCGGGTGGAGCTGGAGGTCGAGCTGCGCGAGGAAGGGCACCTCGCGCAGGCGGACGCCCCGTTCTCCGCCGGTCGAGTGTGCCGCGAGCACGTCGGCGAGGTGGCCGAGCGGGCTGCGCCGCAGGGTGTCAGCCGTCACGGCGGGTTCCCTTCGGGTCGTAGAGGACGGCGTCGGTGATGGTCGCGGCGATCACGCCGCCGGGCAGCGGTGCGTAGACCGTCTCGCCCAGCCGGTTCCGCCCGCCCGTGACGAGTGCCAGCGCGAAGGTGCGGCCGAGTGCCGCGCTGCGGTAGCTGGAGGTGACGTGCCCCAGCGCCTTCGCGGGCGGCGACACCTCGGCGTCCGCCACCAGCTGCGCGCCCTCGGGCAGCAGCACGGCGGGGTCCACGGGCAGCAGGCCGACCAGCTGCCTGCGGTCGCCGCGTGCGGTGTCGGCGCGGCGGAAGGAACGCCTGCCGATGAACTGCTTGCGCTGGGAGACGATCCACTCCATGCCGAGGTCCTGCGGGGTGACCGTGCCGTCGGTGTCCTGGCCGATGATGGGGTAGCCCTTCTCGGCGCGCAGCACGTGCATGGTCTCGGTGCCGTACGGGGTGATGTCCAGCGGCTCGCCGGCCCGGATGACGGACTCCCAGGTGGCGAGGCCGTACCAGCTCGCGACGTTGATCTCGAAGGCCAGCTCGCCGGAGAAGGAGATCCGGCAGATCCGGGCCTCCACACCGCTCGCGAGGCGGGTCCGGCGGGCCGTCATGAAGGGGAAGGCGTCGTTGGACACGTCCAGGTCCGGGGCCAGGGCCGCGACGACCCCGCGGGACCGGGGGCCGACGACCGCGACGGTGGCCCACTGCTCGGTCACCGAGGTGAGCCGCACCCGCAGCTCGGGCCATTCGGTCTGCAGCCACTCCTCCAGCCAGTCCAGGACGGCGGCGGCGTTGCCGGTCGTGGTCGTCGTGATGAAGTGGTCGTCCGCCAGGCGCAAGGTCACCCCGTCGTCGAGGACCATGCCGTCGGCCCGGCACATCACCCCGTACCGGGCGGAGCCGACGGCCAGCTTGGCGAAGGCGTTGGTGTAGACGCGGTTCAGGAACTCGCCCGCGTCGGGGCCGATCACGTCGATCTTGCCGAGGGTGCCGGCGTCCATGACGGCGACGCCTTCGCGGGCCGCGCGGCACTCGCGCTCCACGGCCGCCGCCATGGACTCCCCGGGCCGGGGGTAGTACCGGGGGCGCTTCCACTGGCCGACGTTCTCGAAGACCGCGCCGTGGTCGACGTGCCAGGGCTGGACGGAGGTGGTGCGCACCGGGTCGAAGAGGGCGCCGCGTTCACGCCCGGCGAGCAGGGCGAAGGAGGTGGGGACGTACGGGCCGCGGTAGGTGGTCGTGCCGACGTCGCCCGGCGAGCGGGCGCCGAGCAGCCGGGCGATGACGCCGGTGGCGCTCACCCCGGAGGCCTTGCCCTGGTCGTGCGCGGTGCCGATGGTGGTGTAGCGCTTGATGTGCTCGACGGAGCGCATGCCGGCCCGGATCGCGCGCTGTACGTCCGCGACCGTCGCGTCACGCTGGAGGTCGACGTAGTGGTCGTGCCAGTCGGCGGGGCCGCCCGTCTCGCCGGGCACGATCCACACCGGCCGCGGCCGGGCCGGCGGGCGGTCGCCGGAGCAGGGCGGCGGCGGGGCCGCGGCGGCGGGGAAGCCCGCCAGTGCGGCCGCCGCGGCTCCGGCGGCGAACCCGTCGCCGAGGCACCCGGCGAGGTCGAGGACGCCGCGGGCGGCTCCGGCGCTGACGACGTCCTGCGCGGCCTGCGCGGGGACGAACGCGGCCTGCTCGTCCTCGTAGCGGGTGGTGCCCTGGGACTGGCTCCACAGGTGGACGGCCGGGCTCCAGCCGCCCGAGACGGCGAGCAGGTCGCAGGCCACCTCGCGGACCGGGCCGCTGATCGCGTCCTCGGCGTCGAGCGCGGCGATGCGGACCGCCGCGATCCTCGCCCCGCCGTCGCCCGGGGGGACCGCCGTCCCACACCGGGTCCCGACCACGGCCGATCCGGTGACGACCTCGATCCCGGCGCCGCGCGCGCGGTCGACCAGGTCGGCGGGCGGCTTCGGCCGGGTGTCGACCAGTGCCGCCACCTGTGCACCGGCCGCGACCAGGTCGAGCGCGGTGGCGTAGGCGTGGTCGTTGGTGGTGAGGACCACGGCCCGGCGGCCGGGGAGGACGGCGTACCGGTTCACGTACGCGCGGACGGCGGCGGCGGACATGACGCCCGGCAGGTCGTTGCCGGCGAAGACCATCGGCCGCTCGTGGGCGCCGGTGGCCAGGACCACCCGGCGGGCCCGGATGTGCCACAGGCGTCGGCGGGAGATGCCGGGGACGGGGTGCGGGCCGAGGTGATCGGTGCGGTGCTCGGCGACGAGCAGGTAGTTGTGGTCGTGGTAGCCGATCGCCGTGGACCGGGTGAGGATCCGCGTGTCGGTCTGCGCGGCGAGCTCGGTGCGGGCGTCCGCGACCCAGTCGAGTGCCGGGCGGCCGTCGATCGACTCCCGCCCCGCGAGCAGGGATCCACCGGGTTCCGGCTGGTCGTCGACCAGGACGACGCGGGCGCCGGAACGCCCGGCCGTGAGGGCCGCGCCGAGTCCGGCCGGGCCGGCGCCGACGACCAGGACGTCGGTGTGGATGTGCATCTTGTCGTGGACGGTCTCGTCGGGGGTCGGGTCGAGGCGTCCGAGGCCGCAGAGGCCGGTCGCCGCGAGGCCCTCGTACAGCTCGACGGTGGTTGCGAGTCGCATCGGCTCCGAGCAGGGCCCGTCGACCTGGACCAGGGCGTTGGGCTCCTCCACGCCTGCGGTGGCGATGCCGCGCGGCCGCCTGCCGTAGAGGCTGGGGGCGACGTCCAGGACGCCGTTGGCGAGCAGGGCGGAGGCGAGCGTGTCGCCGCGCAGGCCGGTGTACTCCACGCCGTCGAAGGTGAAGCGCAGGGGGGCGGAGCGGTCGACGCGTCCGCCGTACGGGAGGCGGTGGGATCGCGTCATGCGGTCACCGGCTTCGTCCCGTCGGCCGCCGTCGGGTGACTGCCCTGCACGGCCAGGAACCGGTGGGTGACGGTGTGCCGGACGACGCTGAACCAGCGCCGGCAGCCGGCGGCGTGCGACCAGCGTTCCGCGAAAGGGCCCTTGGGGTTGTCGCGGACGAACAGGTACTCGGCCCACTCGCCGTCGGACAGGGCCTCGGGGTCGGCGGGGTGGGCGACGTGGGCCTGGCCGCCGTAGTGGAATTCGAGCTCGTCCCGTTCGCCGCACCAGGGACAGGCGATCAGCAGCATGTGTGGTCCTCCGGTCAGTGCGCCACGGCGGCGGCGCCGTGCTCGTCGATGAGGGCGCCGGTGGTGAACCGCTCCAGCGCGAAGGGTGCGTTCAGCGGGTGCGGCTCGCCGGTGGCGATGGTGTGCGCGTACACCCAGCCGGAGGCGGGGGTCGCCTTGAAACCGCCGGTGCCCCAGCCGCAGTTGAGGTAGAGGTTCTCGACCGGCGTCGGGCCGATGATCGGCGAGGCGTCGGGGGTGACGTCGACGATGCCGCCCCAGGTGCGCAGCACGTGCGCCCGGCCGAAGATCGGGAACAGTTCGAGCGCCGCGGCCATCTGGTGTTCGATCTGGTGGAAGGAGCCGCGCTGGCCGTAGCCGTTGTAGGAGTCCACGCCCGCACCCATGACCAGCTCGCCCTTGTGGGCCTGGCTCACGTACACGTGCACGTGGTTGGACATCACCACGGTGGGGTGCACGGGTTCCAGCAGTTCGGAGACGAGCGCCTGCAGGGGGTGGCTCTGTACGGGGAGTCGCAGTCCGGCCAGGTCGGCGAGGACGCTGCTGTGCCCGGCGGCGGCCAGTGCGACCCTGCCCGCGCCGATCGGTCCCCGGCTGGTCCGTACGCCGACCACGCGGTCGCCGTCGCGAAGGAATCCGGTGACCTCGCAGCCCTGGATCAGGTCGACGCCGTACTCGTCCGCCTTGCGGGCCAGTGCCCAGGCGACGTGGTCGTGCTTGGCGATGCCGGCCCGGGGCTGCAGCGTCGCGCCCAGCACGGGGTAGCGCACCTCGGGGGAGGTGTTGACGATCGGACAGAACTCGCGCACCTGGTCGGTGTCCAGCCACTCGGCGTCGACCCCGCCGAGCCGGTTGGCGTTGACCCGGCGGGTGCCCTCGCGGACGTCCTGGAGGGTGTGGGCGAGGTTGAGCACGCCGCGCTGGCTGAACAGGAAGTCGTACTCCAGCTCCTGCGGCAACACCTCCCAGAGCTTCAGGGAGTGCTCGTACAGCGCCGCGCTCTCCTCGCAGAGGTAGTTGGACCGGATGATGGTGGTGTTCCGGGCCATGTTGCCGCCGGCGAGCCAACCGCGTTCCAGTACCGCGACGTTGGTGATCCCGTGGTTGCGGGCGAGGTAGTAGGCGGTGGCCAGGCCGTGGCCGCCGGCCCCGACGATGACCACGTCGTAGGAGCGCCTGGGGTCGGGGGTGCGCCACAGCCAGTCGGGGTGCTCGGGCAGCCGGTGGGACATCGCGGGACTCCTGGGGAGAGACGACGCTGTTTCAGACTACGCACACTGTTGCGTGTCGCACAACAGATTGACAAGGGGGTCGCTGGGGGCCTTGACGATCCTCCGGCAGGTCCCGAAACTGTTGCGCACTATGAACGCAGTTTCACCTAGCGAAACTCGCCGTTCGGAAGCCGCGGCGGGCGCCGCGCGTCACCGTGCCCCCGCAGACCTGCAGCAACCTCGCCAGACTCGCGCAAACGGCGTCACCGCCCCGAGAGCAACGGCAGGACACCATGACCTTGCAGCAGTACGACTTCATCATCGTCGGCGGAGGTTCGGCCGGCTGTGCGCTCGCGGCCCGGCTCAGCGCCGACCCGTCCAACCGGGTGCTGGTACTGGAGGCGGGCCGGCCGGACTACCCCTGGGACGTCTTCATCCACATGCCGGCCGCGCTGACCTTCCCGATCGGCAGCCGGTTCTACGACTGGAAGTACGAGTCCGAGCCGGAACCCTTCATGAACGGGCGGCGGATCTACCACGCCCGGGGCAAGGTCCTCGGCGGCTCCAGCAGCATCAACGGCATGATCTTCCAGCGCGGCAACCCGCTCGACTACGAGCGCTGGGGCGCCGACCCCGGGATGAAGGACTGGGACTACGCCCACTGCCTCCCGTACTTCAAGCGCACGGAGAACTGCCTCGCGGACCGCGAGGTCCGCGGCCCGGCCGCCGGCGGCGGGGGGTTCCGCGGCCACGAGGGCCCCCTCGTGCTGGAGCGCGGGCCGGTCGCCAACCCCTTGTTCGCCGCCTTCTTCGAAGCCGTCCAGCAGGCCGGCTACCCGCTCACCGACGACGTCAACGGCTACCGCCAGGAGGGCTTCGCCGCCTTCGACCGCAACGTGCGCCGCGGGCGCCGGCTCAGCGCCGCCCGCGCCTACCTGCACCCGGTGCTCAACCGCCCCAACCTCGAACTGCGGACCCGGGCCCACGTCGGCCGGGTCCTGCTCGACGGCAGGCGCGCGGTCGGCGTCGAGTACAGCCGGCGCGGCACCCTGCACCGGGCGAGCGGCGGCAAGGTGATCCTCTCCGGTGGCGCCGTCAACTCCCCGCAACTGCTGCAGCTCTCCGGCATCGGCAACGCGGCGGAACTGGACGCGCTCGGCATCGAGGCCGTCCAGCACCTGCCCGGCGTCGGCGAGAACCTCCAGGACCACCTGGAGGTGTACGTCCAGCACGCGTGCAGGCGTCCGGTGTCGGTGCAGCCGGCGATGAAGATGTGGCGGCGGCCCTTCATCGGCGCGCAGTGGCTCTTCCTGCGCAGCGGCCCGGGCGCGACCAACCACTTCGAGGGCGGCGGCTTCGTCCGAAGCAACGAGGACGTCGACTACCCCAACCTCATGTTCCACTTCCTGCCGATCGCGGTGCGCTACGACGGCTCCGCGCCGGCCGGCGGGCACGGGTACCAGGTGCACATCGGCCCGATGTACTCCGACGCCCGCGGCTCGGTGAAGATCAGGTCGAGGGACCCGCGCGAGCACCCGGCCCTCAGGTTCAACTACCTCTCCACGGCGCAGGACCGCCGGGAGTGGGTCGAGGCGATCCGGGTCACCCGCAGGATCCTCGGGCAGCCCGCCTTCGCCGAGTTCAGCGACGGGGAGATCTCGCCCGGACCGCAGGTCGAGACCGACGAACAGATCCTGCAGTGGGTCGCCGAGGACGGGGAGACCGCCCTGCACCCCTCCTGCACCGCCAGGATGGGCACCGACGAGATGTCGGTGCTCGACCCGGCCACCCTGGGGGTCCACGGCGTGGAGGGGCTGCACGTGGTCGACGCGTCCGCGATGCCGTACGTGACCAACGGCAACATCTACGCCCCCGTCATGATGCTCGCCGAGAAGGCCGCCGACCTCCTCCTCGGCAACACCCCCCTCGAACCGGACCACACCGAGTTCTACCGCCACCGCAGGGCCACCTGATCCGCACCGGGCCGCGCGGCCCGACGGGCCTCCGGACCGACCGGTCCGGAGGCCGGCCGGGCGGCGTCGACAGGTCGCGGGTCTACCGCCCGGGGTAGAGCGGGTACTTCTCGGCCAGCGCGGTCACGCGGGCCTTCAGCGCGGTGGCCTTGGTCTCGTCGAAGGCGGGCAGCAGCGCCTCGGCGATGATGTCGGCGACCTCGCGGAAGTCCGCGGCTTGGAAGCCGCGGGTGGCCAGCGCCGGGGTGCCGATCCGCAGGCCGGAGGTGACCATCGGCGGGCGCGGGTCGTTGGGGACGGCGTTGCGGTTGACCGTGATGCCGACCTCGTGCAGCCGGTCCTCGGCGTCCTGGCCGTTGAGCTGGGAGTTGCGCAGGTCGACCAGGACCAGGTGGACGTCGGTGCCGCCGGAGAGCACGGAGACGCCGGCCTCGGTCGCGTCGGCCTGCAGCAGGCGCTCGGCGAGGATCTTGGCGCCTTCCAGGGTGCGCTGCTGGCGCTCCTTGAACTCCTCCGAGGCGGCGACCTTGAAGGCCACGGCCTTGCCGGCGATCACGTGCTCGAGCGGGCTGCCCTGCTGGCCGGGGAAGACCGCGGAGTTGATCTTCTTGGCGTACTCGGCCTTGGAGAGGATCACGCCACCGCGCGGGCCGCCCAGGGTCTTGT